>NZ_CAKVFS010000006.1 GCF_934746965.1 uncultured Methanobrevibacter sp.
GATCCCAGTAGTGAAGTCCTTTTGTGTTTTGTTTGTGTACTATGGTATTTCTATGGGAATTTCATTTCGCTGCAAGCCTATTATATTATAATTTACTTATTTTAATTATTTTAGTTATTTCTTAATTTTTCATGTGTTTATTTGATGAATTAAGAAATAGTTAAATATTATTTAAAACATAATTAATATTGCTGTATCATTTTATGACTGATGCCTTCGGTCCTTCTATGAGGAAAGTTGATACTGTCTATGATTAGAAGAAACCCAGCATTAGATAGGCTGCCCGTTTCGAGGGTTACTCGAGGAGGGAAGGGTATTCTACCGATGATTCAAGAGAGTTAGTATACGGGCAACAAAATTTTACAACGATTTTTGGAGTTTATTAAGATTTAATATTTATTTTCCTTTGTTTTAGATTAATCTTAATCATCAAATACATTAATTAATTATAGATGAAAGAAAATTCCTTTATGATGAATTAAAAAAGATTCTTTTTTTAATGAAACTATTGATTTGTTTGTTTTTGAAGAGAATAGTTCAAAATTAGTCCCTTCAGATGAAGTATTTATTGGTGCAGTTGAAGAATCTGATATTTACATAGGATTGATAGGTCAACATTATGGTAATATCTATAAAGATGATGTTTCAGCAACTGAATAGGAATATAATGCATATATTTCAAAAAAACATGATGATTATTTCTTTGTTGATATTTTTAAGTTTTTTTTAACTATTCTGAACCAATTCTTTCATGTTTTTTCATATTGTCGCACTTTGGAAAATTTATTAAATTATAAGATTCAAAAATATTATTATTTAATTACAAAAGAATAGGGAGGAATTATTTTGTCTGAAGGAAATGAATTGGATTCAACTTGCGGTATTTCTGATGAAGAGCTAACTGAAAGATTTAAAGAATCTATTAGAATTGATCAAGAGATTTGTAAAGTTAAAGGACTTCCTATTGCAGGCTATGATGATGAAAATAAATGTGCATATCTAGAATATCCTGATGGAAGGAGAGTTTATGTCGAAGAAGAATAAGCTTCCTGAAATCATCATTTTTGCAGGTCCAAACGGCAGTGGGAAAACTACTATAACTCGTATGGCCAGAATTATTGGTGTTTACATTAATGCTGACGATATTAAAAGGTCAAGTTTATGCAGTGATTTGGAAGCTGCTGTGAAGGCTGAAGAGCTTAGGGAAGAAATGATTGAAAATGGTGAAGATTTCACATTTGAAACAGTGCTCTCTACTGATAGGAATCTTAAATTGCTTAAAAAAGCTAAAGAAAATGGATATTTTTTAAGATGCATATATGTTTTAACATCAGATTATAAAATTAATATTGCTCGGTAAGCATGAGGGAATCTATGGGTGGTCATGGTGTTCCCAAAGAAAAAATCAAATCAAGATATTACAAGGCATTGGATTTGATTCCAGAATTAGTTAAAATTTGTGATATTGTCCATATTTATGACAATACTAATGTTCCATTTAGAATTTTCAAGAAAAGAAAGGACATATATTTCCATTGGGGAAACAAATATTGGAGTTATTACGATATTGAAAAACTCACTGGAATTAGTGAATATAGTAATTAAATGCAGTAAATATTTTGTATAGTAGATAATGGCAACAGATTTTATATAATTTTATTTTATTAATTAAATTTTTTTAAGACTTTTTAACTTTTTTTGCTGTCCTTTTTGTGTTTTTTCCACATGGTCACAGTTTCAAAGGTTTTAATTTTGATAAAATCATTTTAATTTATGTATTTCTTTATTGGTTATGAGTTAATTAATAAATATTTTTTTTAATTGCACTTTATTTTTCTTTTAACATAAATTGGATTACTAGATAGATTCCTAAAGCTGCGCTGAATACAAAGCCTATTAATCCCAATATTGAAACATCAAATATTTTAGGCCCTTTGTCTGACATAATAGCTAAGGATGATCCTATAATTAATGCAGATAATATAAGTGAAATTGATAGCTGGTTCATGATTTCGCTGATTGATTCATGTTTAAGTTTTACACTTAAATTACCTTCTTCAAGCTTTAAAAGCATGTTATTTATGGTCATCGGTAAATCTTTAGCTAAGTGTTCCATTTGTAGCATATAATTAGAACTTACTTTTGCTAATCTGTTTGGACTGTATTTTTGGATTATTATTTTTTTAGATAATTTTTTTAGTTCAGTTACAGCATTAAAGTTTGGGTCTAGTTTCATTCCTGTGTCTTCAATCAATGTCATTCCACGTCCAATCATTACAAATTCTTTTGGTAATTGAATGTTATGTTTGATCATTATTTGTAAAAGTTGTTGTATTCCACCATGCATGTCTTTTAAATCAGCACCATAATATTTGTTCATTATGTCATTTACATCGGCTTTTAATTCAGGAGTGTTTTGTGCAGGTGTTAATATGTCCATGTAAATTAGCTGGTTGATAATATTGTCTACATTTCTGCTTAATAGCAATAATATTAACTCTGCAAGTTCTTCTCTAAAATCATCATCTAAAATCCCCATCATTCCTTCATCAATGTAACATAAAACATCATTGTCTATTATCATCATGTTTCCAGGATGAGGATCTGCATGGAAAAATCCATCAATCATAATTTGTTTAAAATAGGATTTTACTCCTCGTTTAGCAATTAATTTTTTATTATATTGTGGGCATTCATGATTCATTATTGTAGCTACTTCTTTTCCTTTTATAAGTTCCATTGTGATGATTTTCTGAGTACAATATTCTGGATATGGTTTAGGTATATGGATGTAATGAATTCCTTTAAAATTATGTGCTAAATTTTTCATATTGATTAATTCTTCAGTATAATCAATTTCTTTAAATATTGAACGTTCAAATTCATTTAAAATCCCTGGAATATTATAAATTTTAGTTTGATGTATGTATTTTCCTATTTTTTCAGATAAAAATTTCATAATTTTTAAATCAGATTCAATAGTTTCACGAACACCTGGTTTTTGAACTTTAATAGCTACTTCTTCATTGTTTTCAAGTAATACTCCTTTATGAACTTGTCCAATTGAAGCAGAACCTAATGGATTTTCATCAATTTCTTTATAAATTTCAGTTATTGGTTTTTTGAGTTCTTTTTCAATAACTTTTTTTATTTCGCTAAATGGTGTGGTGGGAGTATTATCTCTTAAAGATTCTAACTCCTTTGCTATATCTATCCCAATTAAATCTGGTCTTGTACTTAACATTTGACCTAATTTAATATAAGTAGGACCTAATTCTTCTAACACATTTTTTATTCTTTTAGGGATAGATTCATCTGGTAATTCATTATATTTTCCTCTTTTAGTATCTTTTAAAAAAGGAAAGTTCTTAAAAGAAGTGTTTTCTTCAATAAGATAACCAAAATCATTTTTTTTAAGAACTTTATATATTTCTTCTATTCTTTTTATAGAATCATTTTTTGTGTTAGAAATTATTTTCATATTTGTGTAATTGTTAAAACTTCTATTTAAATTAATATCTTAGAATTTTTCTAAAATTCTTGCATATACCTGTTTTAGATTATCATCGGATTTTTCATAGATTCTTTTTAAGATAAGTTCAGGAGTACTTTTTGCAAGGAAATTCATTTTCGGAGTTCTATCAACAATTAAATTATAATTTTCATCTAATCCTTTTGCTTCAATACCATCTACTCTTATATCAGTATAATTCATTAATTCACGAGCCATATGTGTTACAATTATTCCATATGAATTTGATTCTTTAATCATATCTATAAATGTTGAAATGATTTTAACAGCAGCTTCTAATTCTGTTATTCCTTCAAGTTCATCAAGTAATACTAATTTTTCACTGTTTGTTGTAACAATTGGTATAAATACATTTAAAAATGATTCAAAAGCACCAGCATCAAGTGATCGTTTCTTTGAAAAATGATATATTTCATCAAATAATTTGATTTTTGCTTCTTTAGCACTTACTGGGAGCCCCATTTGAGCCATTATTGAAATTTGAGTTAATGTTTCAAGAAGTGTTGTTTTACCTCCACTGTTTGCTCCGGTGAGCAATGCTATATTTTCATCATTTGTAAGTTTATAATTTATTGTTTGCACATTTTCATTATCTTTTTTAAGAGATAATTCTAAGTGCAATGCGTCTTTTAAGTTTATTTCATCGCAAAATGTAGGGGCATTTAAATCATATTCGTATGCAAAACTACCTAATGTAAATTCATAGTCAAATTTAATTACATCTTGAACTTCTTTAATAGCCTGTTCTTTTATAGAATTTAATTCTATAGCTGCACTTTTTTTAACATCAAAAATATCGTTTTCTTTTTTGGAAGATTGTTCTAATTTTATTCTTTCGATTTCATTGTCATCAATTTCAATCGGATACTTTCGAAGGTATGGATCAAAATCAAATCCTGTTTTTTCTTTGAGAATTTTCTTCCTTTCATTTATAATTTCGTCAAATATTTTATTAATCTTTGGAGGTAAGTTCTTATTTAATAAGTTTAAAATTTCATTTCCTTCAAGATCAACATTTTGTATAGCATTTTCTAATTCTTCATCCATATCTTTCTTTAAAGAATTTACTAATTCGTCAATATCTACTTCTCTTTTATCAATAACATTAAGTTCATCTATAATTGGGATAATTTCTCCAAGAATTGTTTTTTTACCTCTAATTTTTTGAATTTCATAAACTCTATTAAATAAATCTTGGTTTTGTGTAAAAAAGTTTATTATCTTTTCAGGAACTATTTCATAGTCATTTTCATCTATGTTTATCATTACTAAATTGGGCATTCCTTCAAAATCCAAAATTGCTTGAGAATATACATAGAAAATAAGATCATAGTTTAACAATTCTTCTTGGAGTAATGGGGAATCATTAGCTGTAATTATTGGATAATATTGGTTTAATCCTAAATCTGTGAGGTAAGAATTATCCTCTTCACGTTCTACTAAAATAACTTTACTACCATCATATTGTGGTTTTGGTTCTTCAACTTCTTTTAAATTTTTCATCAAACCTCTTAATTTAATTATTGGAAGTTGTGAAACTAGCTTTTTAGCATCCATTACAAAATTTATTTGTTTTTCTATTTTTCCCATATCTTTTGAAGGAGAAAGTAATAAGATTCTATTTTTTGAATATGTAGTGTTTGAATAGGCTAATATTTTGTTTATGATATCTTCATAAAGTTCCATAGCTCTATCGCTTTTAATAAATTCATAAGTTGGATTGTTTAATAGTTGATTCATTATTTCAATAGCTTTTCTTTGACTTATTCCATCAATATTTGCTATTTTTTCAATATCTACATTTTCAACTATTTCTTGAAGATTTTCTTGTCCTCCAACACTATTTAATATTTTTTCAGAGATTTTATCTCCAATACCTTTTATGTTTTGCAATGTTAATGTCTCTCCTTGCATTTTAACCAAACCCCTTTTTTTTATACATATTTATTTAAATATATATTCAAAATTTCCAAGAGCATTTGGAAAGTATTTGATTATTATTTGTAAATAGCTTCAGCATATTTTTCTATCATATTCAAATAGTTTTTATCTTTCCAACGTCCATCAATAGCAAAATTAACTAAATCTATTGATTTTAAATAATCAATATCATTTAAAAGAGATACATCCTCACTATTGGAAATTATAAGCTCTTCATTGGATAAACTTTTATGAATTGGATACTTGTTATTTTTATTATCCATTAAAAAAACATTATTTAGATTATTTTTTAGTTTTTTTGTTTCTTTTTTGGTGAATAATCTGTTTCTAGTTTTCATTAATTCTATTGATCCTTGAACAATAATTTCTAATTTGGAATTGTCTCTACAATTGTCCATTATATTTTTCAAATCTTCTTTTTTTAATTCTGGAGATAATGTAAGTATTTTGTAATCTTTTAAACTATTTATTGTTTCATTATTGGTTATGTTCATTGAATAAGACCCATATTCACCTGTAAAATCAGGATTCATTATTTCAATTTCATAATGCAATTTAGTTAGAATTCCCTTTACTTTATTCAATGCTTTTATTAGATTGTCATGTGCAATGTCAGGCCATTTCCAAATTAATTTAAAATCTTTGCCTCTTGACATGTCAATAGCTTTTTGTAAAAAAGTCACCATGTAATTGATGTTATATGTTTCTTTATTTTGGATTATTTCAGGATTTTCAGGAGGTATTTCTAAATAAACTCTATTAACATTATTTATTCTATTTAAATCATCTAAATTATTTGTATAATAAGATAATGAATATTCATCTGTTTTTAAATGTTTGTTTTGATTTTTCTTAAGAGACATTTTTATTTTTTCATGGGAATATATAGAATAAACTTTATTTTCTAATTTTTTGAAAAGATCTCTTCTAATTTTGTTAATTTCACTTAATGGGATGAATAAAGTCCCGTCATAATTAATGTTAATTCCTATGATTTCGTAGGGATATTTATCAACTTTTAATAGTTGTTTTTTTATAGTTTTAGTGTCAACACTTCTTTTAAGAGGTTTTTCAAATGGGACCTTTCCTTTAACTTCACATTCGATTTCCTTTTTATTTGCAAGAGTTAATCTGCCTTTTAAATTAGGATATTTGTTTTTAATAGAAAATGTAAGCAATAATTTAGATTTAATGAAACTTTCACCTTTATTTTCAATCTCTTTAACTTTTGCAGTTAATTGATTTCTTTTAGTGAGGTATACGTTAGATTCATTTAAATTAAAATCATGTTTTTTATTTTGTTTTACTTTTTTAATAATTAGAATTCTATCTTTTCTATTAATATCTTTAATCTCTTTATTTCTACCTTTTTTATAATGTTTTAGTGTTGTTAAAAGAGGATTTTGTGAAATTTCTAAGCCATAGTCATTTTTTCCTTTTATTAATAATAATCCATCACCTTTTTGAGGAATGGTTTTTATATTATCATTTAATTTAATAACTATTTGATTATTTTCGCTATTGTAAACTTCCCCTAATTTTAAACCAATATGTCCTGAACGAATGCTTCTTGATGAGGAATAGTTAAATTGTCCATCACATAATCCTCTATTAAATACAAGGTTTATTTCTTCACTTTTTGTAGTTTTATTACTTTTTAACTTATTTAGGGCTTTTCTATAATTACTTACTACAATAGCTAAGTATTCTTTGTTTCTCATTCGGCCTTCTATTTTAATACAACTTATGTTTAATTCGGCAATTTCTTTTAAATAGTTGTATAAGGATAAATCCTGTGGAGATAAATAATAATCTTCACTGTTCAAGCAAGATATTCTGTATTTTTGGCGACATGGTTGTGCACAGCTTCCACGGTTTCCACTTCTGCCTCCTTTAAAACTACTCATTAAACATTGGCCTGAGTAAGAATAACATAAGGCACCATGGACAAATATTTCAAGTTCCATACTTGTTTTTAGATTTTTAATTTCATCTTTTCTCATCTCACGAGGCAAAACTATTCTTTTTATTCCTTTATTTTCAAGATAGTTTAATTTCAATTGATTTTCCGCAGTTATTTGTGTTGATGCATGAACTTTTAAGTTGGGTAAATATTTATTTATTAATTCAATTAACCCTAAATCTTGAACTAAAACAGCATCCACACCTATTGAATATAATGTAGATAGATAGTTCATAACATCTGGAAGCTCATCTTCTTTAATTAGTGTATTTACAGTCACATAAACTTTAACATTATGTAAGTGGGCAGTGTTTACTGCTTCATTTATTTCATTTAAAGTAAAGTTTTTAGCAAATTTTCGTGCACCATATTTTTTTCCAGATAAATATATGGAACTAGCTCCAGCATTAATAGCTACTTTTAAATGCTCCATAGAACCTACTGGTGCAAGTAATTCAGGAATTTTCATGTTTATCCTCGTGTAATCGGCCTTCAATATAATTTCCTTTATTAATATATGATTGTGAAAAGTCCATTATTTGATATTTGTATTTAGACAATTCTTCATCATCCCTATCTTTTAGAGAATCATTATAAATTGATAATATGTTTGTAGTATATTTTTCATTAGAATATCTGCAATCTAAAATTACACAATCAAGACCTAATTTTTTAATTTCATTCATTTCTTCAATTAAACATAAACAGTCTTTGTTTATAATGTGGCTTTGTTTATTATAATCGAATAATACTTTATATTTGAATTTTTTCCTTTTTTTATCTTCTAAAATTGCATAATCTGAATTATTGTGGATTATAAAGTCTTTACCATCATTTAAATTACTAAAATCATCTTTACTTACAATAACTTCTAAATTCCCGTTTACAATCATTTCTAAATCAATGTCTGCCGTATCATTTTTTGAGATTAACTGTTTGATTTCGTTACCTGAAAGTTCTGAAGATAATATCAATCCATTAAATCCTGCTTCTTTAAGATCTTTAACTGTAAATGAATTCCAAACATTTAAATTATGATTTCCATAAATTGGGCAATTGAATATTTCGCTCATACCTGGGAAATCGCCCATAACTGAAATGATTATTCCTTTTGATTCAAGTTCTTTAACTATTTCATTACATTTGACAGCTTCTTTTTCACTAATAAATGATGACAATACCCAAACAATTTCAGTATCTGGCGCCATGAGTGTTGCTTCTTCTAAAAGTTTTGGAATATTTTCAAAATAATCTTTTGGATTATTGTATAAACAATTTCCATCGAAATAAACTCGTTTAAGGTCAAATCCTGAAACTACTTTCAACTGGTCTAAATTATCAATAAATAAAGATATTTTAGGGGTTTTCTTTTCAGTAGTATTATTGAAAGATTCATAATCTTCATAAAATTTATTTAATTTCTTTCTTGTAGCTTTCACTGATTTTTTAGTAGGTGTATAATGATTTAATAATAATTCCTGTGCTTGACTTAAAACTTCTCTTCTAATCTGATTAAGCTCACTAATTGGAATAAATAGATTGTCTGGCATATTATGAAATTTAATTTCGTTAATGAAAAATGGAGTGCCTCCAGTTTTTGACAATTGTTTTTTAATTTTTTCTTTTGTAATTGGTTTATTTTTAGCTTTTTCAAATTTGCCAATAGATTTATGTCTAAAATTAATTAATTCATCATCTAAATAATATTCAACATTAACAAATCCAGTTAAATCTTCATTCCAACTTAAAGTTAATGAAAGAGGGACATGGTTTTTAATAACTTCTTTCTGGAATTTTTTAAGGTTTTCATGAATTGATTTAGAAAAACTAATAAATACCTGAGTTCCTTCTTTAACTAAACGGGTAGTATTAATTACAATTTCATTTTCATTTTGTTTAACAATATCTTCTAAATATATTCCTTTAATTTTACCATTGTATTTAAAAGCTATTCCGTCACCTTTTTCTAATGTAATGTAATTTTCTTCGTTTTTAATTTCAATTGTAACTTCAGTTCCATCTATTTTTACAATATCTCCAATGTACAAACCTTCATGACCAGAACTGCCTCTTCCCATTACTTCACCAGGTTTATCTCCCATTACATATCCGTTTGTAAATTTTCTGTTAAATACTAAGTGTAGATTTTTACCATAATCTCCTGTGTTTCCATCTAAAATGTTTCTGTAGCTATCTACAATTGTTCCAATATAATCTCCAGATTTCATACGTCCTTCTAGTTTTAAAGAAGTTACTCCAGCATTTGAAATAGCATCTAAATTAGAGTAGGTAGCTAAATCATGTGTTGATAAGAGATAACCATTTCCAATATTATATCCTCTGTATTTTAAACGGTATTCTCTTCTACATGGTTGTGCACATGCGCCTCTGTTTCCACTACGACCACTATTGTATGAGGACATGTAACAATTTCCTGAAACACAATAACATAATGCTCCATGTCCAAATACTTCAATTTCCATGTTGATATTATCTTTTTTCAATTGTTCATGTGTTTTAGATATTTCTTTAACATTAATTTCACGTGGAAGAACAACTCTTTTAATATTATTTTTAGCAGCCCATTTAATGGAACTATAATTGCTTAATGCCATTTGAGTTGATCCGTGAACTTCTAAATCTGGAATTAATGTTTTTAAAAGCCAACAAATTCCAAAGTCCTGAACAATAACTGCATCTATACCTATTTGATATAATTTGAATAGATAATTTATCACATCAGATATTTCGAAATTGTTTATTAATGTATTTACAGTAACATGGACTTTAACTCCATTTAAATGAGCGTATTCAACAGCTTTTTCTATTTCTTCTAATGAAAAGTTTTTAGCAAATGCTCTTGCACCATATTGTTGTCCAGCTATATAAACAGCATCTGCACCTGCATTAACTGCAATTACAAGCACATCATAAGATCCAGCTGGAGCTAATAATTCTGATAAAACCATTTTTTTATTACACCCTAAAGATTTAATCATTTAAAATTATGTTTTTTGTTGTATAAATAAATTTTAAAATAATGTGGTTGCTGTTTTATTAGAGTTGTAACTTATTTGTCATTGATATTTATTATTTTCTTTTATAGTTTTCTTTTAAAATTAAAAGTAAACTAGAAATAGATATTACTTCAAAAAATACAAAGAAACCTTGGCAAGATACAGTATAAAACTTCATTGAATTATCAATTATCATCCATGAACAAAACCAGGCAATAGCTATGATTTGAACTATAAATGTTCCCAAAGTTAAGAATTGGAGTCCTAATAAAAGATTAAATTTTCTATCTTTTAATTTATTTTTTATTTGATGTATAAACATTGTAATAAATCCTATGGCTGATAATGCCACTAATAAATAGGAAATAACTTGATATATTGCAATATTTAGTTTTTCTAATCCAATAACTAATTCATTTTTAGGTTTATTAATATCGTCATTTAGTGTAGATGATACAACTTTAGTATCTTTGTTGTTTATTATTTGAGAAGAATCATGAATAGGTTCGTCATAAATTTCAATCGTGTTATAAAACATGCAAGTTTTAAATCCAGAGATGATGTAGGGGATCATTTCATTGATTTCAGTTGAATTTTTTCCATTTGCAGAGCTAGTTATGAAAATTTTTGAAGATTTATTCAATTTTCCATTTTCAAAAGCATCATTTAATTCACTGTTTACCTTTGAAAAAAAGTTGTCTGCTGTTTTTTCATTATCAAATAATCCAACATCTTGAAGGGATTCTCTTAAACTCCATGCAACTAAATCGCCTTCAATTGGTGTTTTATACATGTCACCAGATGCCCAACTAGAATGGGTCCAATTATTTAGTAAATCAGGTCTGCTTTGTAGTGTGGGTGATGCATGATATGCTTTTTCAATTGTTGTTGGAGGAACCCAAATTTTTGTTGTTTTATTTGGATCATCAATTTTAAGAAGATTTTCCCAAAATTCACCTATTTCTCCACCATTTCTAGTATTTATTTCACTTATTCCAAAATAGTGGTTATTAGTTTCCTCATATCCTACTGTAAGAGCTCCAAAAATAACTATTGGGATTAAACAAAGGATTATACTTTTTATTAATTCTTTTTTCATGTTTAAATTATCTAAAATTTTAAAAGTTAAAATGCTTAAAATACTTATTAAAAATATTGGTAGCAGTAGGATACCATCTTCTTTAATATAAAAATTAAAAGTTAAAATTAATCCAAGAATTATTGCCCAAAATAATGTTTGTTTAGTTTCTATTTTATATAATAATTGATTTAAGAATATAAATAGTGTTGCTAAAAATATTATTGTGAAAGGAGTTATTATTGCATTTCTATAAATTCTACCACCGCAATCAGAATCAAAACCAACAGGTAAAAATAAAATAAATAAAAACACAAGAAGAAGTGCTAATTTATTTTTAGTTAGAAATTTGTAACATCCATATGTTATTAACAGTCCAGAGGTTATCCAAATTAATGACATCCATAATCTGTATGGTATGCCTGAAATATTTACAAAAAATAAAAACAAAGGATAAGACATGGTTTTTACTAATGAATAAATTGTCCAATGTGTGAAATGGTAAGAAAGATTGGAATAATTTAACATTAATAAGTCATCAACTGGTGAATTAATAAAAAACCAAATTGGGGTATTAATTTGGAGATATATTCTAAATAATGAACCTAAAAAGAGCACTAAAATAAATAATATTTTAGAATTGAGTTTTATATTAATTTCAGCATTTTTTTTAAACATATAATTATTTAATAAAATCATATTTTTTATAATTTGGGTTTTTTATAGGTTATTTTTATGTGAAATATGTGTTTTATGGGATAGTTTTTCTTGCTTTTTGTTTAATGGGTTTGTGTAAAATTTCACATGATTATTTATTTGTCTAGTTTTACAATTGGTAGTATAATGGTTAATATTTTGTTTATTTCTTTATTTTTCTGTTGATTTGTTTATAGTATTTTTATATATTGTTCATGTTTTTCAATATTTCTCGTTGTATGGATGTTGTATGGGTTTCTTGCTAAATAAACAATGGGTTAATTTTCTGTAGGATATTTAATAATTTTTTGTATTTTTGTATTTCACGATATACATTATGTTCTAAGACTGAAACATTGAGTATTGCATCATGATGTTATCTAGTGTTTAATTCAGTGTTTTGTCTATTTAAATTTTATTTGTTTTATATTATTGTGCATTTTTTAGGGTCTTGTAAGTTCTACAAACTGAACAAGTGGGATTAATACATGAAAGCAGATTATTTTTATGATTGTTTGTCATTTGTATTTTTCAATTTTTAATAGTTTATTTGGTTTTTTGAAATAATTTTTTTTTAGAATTCATTTTTTCTTCAGAGAACTCACAAAAATTAAGTTGTATAAAGTTTATAATTATATATTTGTTTGATTTAAGAGTATAAATAATGTATTTTCTCATTTATTAAAGTATTTTGCTATTTTTAAACTCTTAAAATTTAAATTAAATAATGTTTAGAAGAATTTTACTGAATTGAATTTTCAATTGTAAAAAAATTAAAAATCAAATTATTCTATAAAATTTTACAGTCTTGATTAATGAAAAAAAATAGTTAAAGTTTAATATACTTTAATTCAAATTAAAAATTATGTATATTGTTTTTGAAGGAATTGATGGTGCAGGTAAATCAACTCAAATTAATTTGTTAAAATATTGGTTAACAGAAAATGGTTTTGATGTTGAAAAAGTGGTGGAACCAACAGATTCAGAAGTTGGGAAGTTAATTAGGGAAATGTTACAAAGAAGTGATGCAACAACGGATAAAGTTCAAAAAGCATTGGGATTATTATTTGCTGCAGATAGGATGCTTATTATGGATAAACTTAATGATGATTCTAAGGTTATTTTAAGTGATCGTTCTTTTATTTCTAGTTTGGCTTATCAAAAACCTGTAGAATGGATTAAACAAATTAATAAATATGCAAAAGAACCTGATTTGGTTTTACTTTTGGATATGGATGTTAAAACTTCTGTAAATCGTTGTTCTAAAGATGATGTATTTGAAAATGAAGAATTTTTAAAGGAGGTAAGAACTAATTATCTGGAGCTTGTTGGCGATTTTAATCATGCAGTAATTGATGCAACAAATGGATTAAATAAAGTATCAATTGATATTAAAAAAGCTGTAGCTCCTTATATGGGTATATGTCCTGATTGTATTAGGTGAAAATATGTCTGATGTATTAAACAAGGCAATAAGTGTGATGAATGGATTGGAAGGTGTTTTAGATGTAAAACAACTTTCTAATGATGATGTTTTGCAGATAATTAATAGGGAATCAAAACGTTCTAAAGAATTAGTTCCGGTTTTTAATGAAGGTGTACAGGAATGTTTTAAAAGAGATTTTTGTTTTGTAATTTTTAAAAAGGGATGTTTTAGGATTCCGCCAACACCTACAGTTTTATTAACTTTTGATGGTGAAATTTTAGGTCATGATATATTCACTGTTGAAGATAAAGAGAAATATAAAAATGATGAAGATGTCATGTTTTTAAGTGATGATTTTATAATTTTTAAAGATGTATTACATAATTATAACTTGGAAAAAGGTAATGAATATTTTGTTTTACCACCAGTGCCATTTCCAGAACTGGATGCTTTTGATTTAAATGATGTTGTTTCATCAAGTCCATCAACAAGTTCTGATGAATATTTAAAAAATAAATATAATTATGGTGATGATTCTTCAATAGCTACAATTATTGTTTCATTTAATATTTAAATATTAAAATATTCATTTCTAGCATTTACAAGTTCTTTAACATTAGCTAGTGGCGTATTTGGAGCTAATCCACAACTTGGAGCTATAATATCGATATCTTCATCTAATACTTTTTTAACTTCTTGATTTATGTCTTGTGGAGTTCCACTTAATAATGTTTTTGATGTTGAAATATTTCCTATAATGACGCAGTTATTTTCTATACTTTTTTTAGCTTCAGGAATATCTACTGCTTCTTCTACACTTATACCATCAAAACCAACAGATGCCATGTCACTTATTATTGGTTGTGTGGAACCACAAATATGCAGTACTTTTGGCGTGTCAATAGCATCTGCAATATCTTCTAAATTAGGTTTAATTAGAGATTTAAATTGTAGGGGGTCAATTAATTCTGGTGAAGCAGTAGGTTCATTTACACAGATAATATCAGCTTCATGTTCTTGAATTGCTTCAATATAATCAATACTTGCATCAAGACAATTTTCCATAGCTATTTCTATTTCATCAGGATCAGTTTTCATATATCTCACAACATTCTCAATTCCAAGTAAATGACCAGTTAATGTAAATGGTCCAGTAATTCCAACAATTATTGGGAGATTATCATATTTTTCTTTTAAAATATCAATAGCTTCAAGTACTACTGGAATACGTCCATTTTCTAAAAAATCCTCTGGTGCTTCAATGTCATCTGCTACTTCAAAAGGACTTCCAGTTACTTCTGGTGTTCTTTCATTATTTCCAAGATTTACTTGAGCGCCCATTGATTGTGCTTCTACTGTAAGTCCAAAAGGTATTCTTGCACATTCAAGACCAGCTAATTCATGAAGTGAACTTCCTAATGTGGCCATTTGTTTTGGATTTTCATGTGCTTTCGGCCATGAAGTATTTGTCTTATTCATAGCTTCAATAATTCCAGCTTGTGTTACACTTATAACAGGTTTAATTTCAACATTTTCACCTAAAAGAGCATTTTCAAGATTTTCTTTTAAATTCATATTATCACCATTTCTTTGTAAAATTTTTCATATTTAAATGCATTTTCTTTACAATTTTGAACACATCTCAAACAACCAAGTCCTGAACATAAATCAGTTCTTAACTTAAATTCCTTTTTCTCAAGAGACAATGCATTTTCTGGGCAATTATTCACACAGGCCATACAATAAATGCACTTGTTAAAATTAGTTGTTAATGTATTTTGAATATCAATTGTTTTTAAATTATTTTTTCCTAAATCTCCTATATCTTGTTGATGTAATTTTGTTATTTCAGGTTGTGTCTTAATATTTGGAACTTCTTGAATATCATATTTTTGTAACCATTGATTATACATCCAAAAAGGCATTCCTTGATCGTAAATAGCTAGTTCTAATGAGTATATTTTCTCAAATATCTTAGAAGTTGCAAGCATTACATGATTATTTTCAAGTTTATCAGCTAATTTCTGCAAAGTATTTAATAATTCTGGATTTAATACAATATCTTTAGCCATAGCTAGTGAAGTATTTCCAATTTGATAAACATGACTAGGACAAGGTGGAATTTGACCTATATTTAATGATTTTTCAGCATCAACATAAAATCCAGAAGCACCAGCCATATATACATTTTCTATCTCGTCTATAAGAATATCTGCACTTTCCGAAAGTGTTAATTGTCCTGCTCTAAAAGCACCTAATGCTTTCCCGATATTTGAAATGTCATCTTGGTTTAAATAGACATCATCTTGTAAATAGATGGTATTTTTAATTTTACCATCTTTAATAAGTTCATCTTCTAAACCTAAACTAAATGCAGCTATTACTCCGGTTCCAGTAATTCCATTTGCTTTAATATCTGATTTTTCAATGATTTCTCCATTATCGGGGTTTATTAAATCTCCGTTTGTGATTATTAATTTATCATTAAGAACTTTCATCCTCCAGTATGTTTCTTCTTTGTTAATATCACAGATTGCTCCAGGAGAAGCTAATTTGCCTTTTTTAATATTCTGTCCTTCAATAGCAGGTCCTGCAGCCGCTGATGCTGTGTAAATTTCTTCATCTATAATCAATGCCATTTCTGCATTTGTTCCAAAGTCTATTATAATGGAATATTCCTTTTTTTCCAATGCTTTAGATTTATAAAGCATAGCCAATGCGTCTGCTCCGATTTCATGTTTAATAGCTGGGGGAATGTAAACTTTGGCATTTTTGTTAATATTTAATCCTAATATTTTTGGATTTAATATTTTAGATTTTCTAGATGGGGGAATTATGTTTTTTTCTTTTAAAGCATTGTCTCCCCAAAAAGCTAAGTCTCTTATTTCAATATTATTAAATAATGATAATTGTATAGGATTTCCACAAACTGATAATCTTTCTACTTCATTTAAATTTATATCTAAATTATCTATAATCTTATTTATTGTTGATATAAGAATATGATGAGCAGTTTCACGACTAATATTCAATGCAAAATGAAGATGATCAACTACATTGGCTCCTGGCAAAGGATGTCTTAATGTTATAGCTGTAGATATTGTTTCTTTGGTGGTTAAATCATAACTTTGGGCTCTGATTCCACTAGTTCCAATATCTATAGCTATTGCATAATGATTTACCATATTATCTAATTTGAATACTCTGGCACAAATTCTCCAACGATTTCACTATATTCTTTTCTTAAATCTTCCCATGTTTTATGGTTTTTTAATATTGCATCTGCTAGTTTTGGAGTGTGGTAAGCTTCTACTCCGTATACTGTCATAGGCATACTTTCAACATAATCTTTTCTTACAGCTCCACCACCACATCCTATTGCTGGTACTTCTAATCCTTCTTTTTCAAGGGCATCTACAACTTTTGGAAATGCTGTCATTGTAGTGGTCATAAGAGCGGTACCAGTCATAAATAATGGGTGATATTTTTTAACTGCTTCGACGACTTTATCTGCAGGCACATCTCTTCCTAAATCAATAGCTTCATATCCTGCAGCTCTTAAAAACATTAAGATTAAGTTTTTACCTATGTCATGAGGGTCACCTTCAGCAACAAAACAGACAACCGTTCCTTTTGTTTCACTTTTGTGTCCAAGAACTTTCTCACATTCTTTTACACTTTCCATCATTGCATCTCCAGCAAGCATTAAATCTGGTAGGAAATAAACTCCATTTGTATAAAGTAAACTCACTGCATCAATACCTTTCATAAGTCCTTTGTTTATAATATCTAAAGGAGATATTCCTTGGTTTAATGATTCTTTAACATCATTTAGAACTTTTCCTTTATCTTCATAAAGCACTCCTAAAGCTATAGATTTAAATGGTTCTTCAGTTGGTAAATTTTCTTTAACTTCAGGATATTCTTCAGGTTTTATAGCAGCACCTTCAATAACTATATTGTATCGTATAGCTATGTTCTGTTGATTTATTTTATCTTCTAAATCTTTGTAAGTCATTTTAATCCCTTCTTATTATAATTCATAATTTTTAGGATCAAAGTCCTCTACCTTACGACCATATCTTTTTGATGATTGTTTGATGAATTTAGATGAATCGTCTCCTAATTTGTTATATATTTTCATAGCACCATCAAGACTATCTTGTTCAAATCTGGTTAATTGTATTTTTTTATCTTCAACTGCTTCAGTTATGATTTTACCTGCTTCAAGAGCTCCAGCTATACTTCTTTGGTAAGGATCATCACTATATTCTACAATAGCTTCACCAATTCTATATGCATTATCATATGCGAGGATTAATGCCTGAGGGTCCCGATATTTATCTGCTAAAGTATATAAATCTCTTAATGTTTTTTCATTTTCAGTTTCAATAGCAGTATTCATTAAAGCAGCTTCAAATCCTGTTGCCTGCAACCAAACCTCTGGAGTAGTTCCTCCCATTTCCTCTCGGTGGTATACAGATTCATTACTCCAACAATCAGTTATTCCTGCAATTAAATTTCCCATTAAATCAGAATGAGCACAAACAGCATTTTTTCCTTCTGTTGCAATTGGGACTCCACTAATAGCTTTTACAATAGGATTTTCATAACCACAATCTTTAAGAGGTCCTTTTGCACCACATTCCACAGCAACTAAACTATTTCCAGCACCGATAGCTCTGGCTATTGCTGCTAATGTATGTGAACAATCTTTATCTAATAATCCTCCAGCTAAAAACATTGCTGTATTTGATTGGGAACAGTTTGTGTCTCCTCCTGGGATTACATTATGTTTATTACAGATGTTTACTATTTCATTCCACATAAATTCCATATCAATACTACCTAAGACACCAATTCCAAATAGTAATGCTCTTGGGTCTCCTCTTGAAATACCGTAGTCTGAAACAGATTTTCCACCAGTAGTTTCAATACAGATTATGGAAGCTCCATTTTCACAACATTCTTCGATACTTTCCATAATCTGTTGATATTGGAGTGAACTTCTGTAGTCTTGCTCTTTTGATTCATCTCTAATATCTGCAGGAGTAGCTTTAAGTGCAGTTTTAATTCCATATTCATCTTGAAATTTTTCAAGAATTTCAACTTGTGCTTGAGTACATGCTCCTGCCCAGTCTGGATGTGCTGTTTGTTGAGCAATATGTTCTTGTTCTAAAATAAAGGAGGGTAATCCAATATTCACTGCCCTTTGACAAGCACTTATTGCAATATTTCTACATTCTGATACCATGCTTTCTTTTGAATTTTCAGTCCCTTCTTTTGGAGCAACTTTAATTATTGGATTAACATAACCTGCTCCTATTTTTAGTCCTTTTTTAGTTTTAACAGGATATTTTGAAAATCCAAATACCATTTCATCAGGATTTTCATACTCCATTTTAGTATACCTTTTCATAGTATCACCTCAAATGGTTAATAATAATCATTAAAAGTATATAAATTAATTGTCTTGATTTTTTATTTTTATTTTGTATATGGATTTAATTTTAAGAAATATATTAAATAATTACTTTAAATCGAATATATTTTCTTTTTAATTAATTTTTACTAAAAATAGTTTATAAAATAATTTTATTTTAATTTTAAATGAAAAATAAGTGTTTTATCAATTTCTTGGTTTTGTTGATGGTTTTTAAAATAAAATTTTATTTAAATTTTATTAATTTAAATTTAATTAGGAGGTAAAATTTACTCTTTACCTTCTAATTGGTTTAATCTTTTTTCAATAGCTTCATATAAAAAAGCTTTAGTTTTTTCAAGTTCTTCATAAGCTCCGATGAGTTTAGGTCCAAATTCTGTATGTTCTAATTTTATATCAAATTTTTCAATAGCATGAGCAAGCATTTGTTCCCCTACACCATTTGGTAAACCCATTTCAAATTCTTGTTTTTCTTCCATTATTTATTCCTCCATGTATTCTCTTACAGGAGCAAAATGTTCAATTAAGAAATCTTTAATCCCATTTTTTAAGTCCATTGGATGTAAATCTCCATTTGAGAAATCAGTGATTAATTGATCATGAGTAAGTTCAATGTCTCCTCCGAACTTTTCAGGTCTTTTAATAAGTAAAGTTTTCTGATTTGGGTATACAAATGTTTCTGCTATTTCAATCATTGGATTGCCTTCAACTTCACCTTGTGGGCAGTAGCTTTTCTTGATTTTTTGAGTAATTTCTTCTACTGAATCATCAACAGCTATGAAATTTCCTTTACTTGAAGACATTTTTGCATCGCCATCAAGACCATGTAATAATGGAGTATGAATACAAACTGGAACTTTTTCTCCAATTTTTTCTAAGTTTTCACGAGCAAGCATTTGAATTTTTCTTTGTTCCATTCCACCAAGAGCAATATCAACATCTAATGCAGCCATATCAACAGTTTGCATAATTGGATAAATTACACTAGCTACTTTTGGATTATCGTCATGACGACTTACTTGATCCATACTTCTCCTAGCTCTTTTTAAAGTAGTCATAGTTGCTAATTTGTAAACTTTAGATGTGTAATCTTCACTTAATTGGAAGCTTGAACCAAATACAAATTCAGTAGTTTCATCTAAACCTAAAGCTTTGAAGCATTTCATATTGTACTGTGCAGTTTCAGCAATTTCTTCAACAGTTCCTTTACCATTTAAAAAAGCATGGTAGTCTGCGAGAAGTATTTTAATTTTAAAACCTAATTTCTGTAATGTTTTAAGTTTTTGCACGGTTACTGCATGACCTAAATGGATTTTACCAGAAGGTTCATATCCAGTATAAGCTATAGGTTGTTCTTTTTTAAGAACTTCTTTTAATTCTTCAGTATCTATAACTTCCAATGTTCCTTCTTCAATTAATTGAATTTTTTCTTCAATGCTCATGTTAATCACTTAAGTAAATACATATAATTGTTAATTTTAATAAGTTTAATTTCGTCACCAATATTTGAATCTTTAAATTCATCTTGCATATCTAAATCGACAGCAGAATAATCTGCAGGATCTAAAATTTGGATGTTAGTTGGTGATTTTGAAATGATTGTTGTTGTTTCAATTTCATCTGATTTTTTAAGAAGTGTTATGTCCTCACTTTCTTTTAAAGGTATTGTATGTCTTTTATGGTCTTTAATATTTATTCCAACAACTCTATTTTTATCAATATCTTTTACTTGCAGTATTTTATCATCATATTTGATAAAATCATCTATTTCAAATTCAGGAATCCTAATTGAAATCCATATTCTATAAAGACCTTTTCCAGTAGATTTATCTTCACTGATAAGTCTTGGAGATTCTTTAATAATTCCTCCAAATTCTTCTTTTAAGCTATCAGCTACTTTTCTTCCAGATTTTAAAGAGCCTATATAATAATCATATCCTTCTTTTAATTTAGCTATTTGAGGACAATAAGCTAATTTATCTGTTTTACTTTGTTTATTCAAAGTTCTTTTTACAACTTCATCAGCTTTAGCATATTCCTCAGATTTTATTTCTCTATTGTCAGCTCTAAATTGAACAACAGATTCATAATATCCTGCTTGAAGTTTACTGCATGTTGGACAAACTGTTTTCATTATTCTTACAGAAGTATCATGAGTTTCATCAAGTTGGGTTCCATAAACTTCTCCAAGAACTTCTACATAACAGTTAGCTATTGTTCCTTTTACTTGATCAATTTCAAGGTTTATGATTTCATTTTCAACAAGATCATTGATTTCGATGTTTCGTTCTAAAGCACGATAAATTATTTCATCTTCTGGTAAAAAAGAGTCTGTCCATTTTCCTTCTTCAATTCTACTATTACAATGGCTACAAATTTCTACTTTAATATTCTCTGGAATGTTCACCATTTGGAAATCTTTTAAAAAACAGTCAATACAAATATCTCCAACCATTTTTTTATCTGTACTTCCACATTCTACACAAAACATAAAAATCATCAAAAAAATAAGTTAATAGGATTTATAATGGTTTTAATGGAGCTTTAGCACCACATGCTGCACATTTTAATATGAAAATCCTATCTTCTCTAATAATTTTGGTATCTGGCCTATTACATTCGTGGCAAATAACATATTTTTCCACATAATCTTCTAATCTTTCGTTAATTAAGTAATGTGTAAATTTACCTTGTAAAATAGCTCTTGAACCTTCTAAGTTACCTGCAGTACCTAATTCTCTTAATAAAAATTTTAATACATGTTGTGGGTCTCTGTTTAAGTCTTCAGCAACATCTTTAAAGTTTTTTATAAAAGTTCTGTTACCTTGTATATCTGAATAAGCTTTAGGAATTTTAAATCTTTTGTGTTCAAATACTTCAGGAGGTAATTGGTCTATTGCTCTATTTAATAATTTCTCATATTCTTCCATATTATCACTCCGTAAAATTAGTATAAATATAATATATTAATTTTGATTTTAATCATTTATTAAGTTATCTTATTTGATAAAAAAATAAAGAAGTAGGTTATGCTTTTTTAAGATAACCATTTGTTGGTTCGTAGATTACTCCTTTGTGTTTTAAGTTTCTAATCATTTCCTCTACTTTTTCTTCACTAATATCATATTTGTCACTCATATTAGATATTAAAACATTTATTGGAGCTTGTCCAGCATATTCTTCTTCAAGTAATTCAATTTCAGAAGTGATTCTTTGTAATTTGTCCCTATCTGATTTTGGTGTTCTTCCTTCTACTTTGTCAATATCTATTTCTCCAGTTTCAGGATCTACACCGACTTCTTTAAGACAAGCTAATTGTAATCTTACAGCTTTTTGAGCATCTTCTTTATCTACAGTATCTTTAAGTCTTATTTTTGCACTAGCTTCAGCTAAACGGATAATTGCTTCTAATTGCCTTGCAGTAATTGGAACTGGTGATTCTTCATCTCCAGAACTGTTTCTTGTACTTACATAAAACTCTTTTAAAACCATATTTGCTTCATCAGTAAGTTTTGGATTTACATTTTTACGAGCATATGCAATATATTTTCTAAGTAATTCAGGTTCGATTTCATAATTCACAGTATTTTCTTGGTGTATTTGAAGAATATGCTGTGCGAGTTCTGAATCTCCTTTTATACTTGGTTTATCTTCCACAACAAATATTAAATCGAAACGAGATAAGATTGGGGAAGGTAAATCAATTTGTTCTGCAAGTATTTTGAATCTGTCAAATCTTCCAAATTTGGGGTTTGCAGCTGCAAGAACTGAACATCTTGAATTTAATGTAGCCATGATTCCGGCTTTAGCAATACTTACAGTTTGTTGTTCTAATGCTTCGTGAAGTGCTGAACGATCTTCTGATCTCATTTTATCCAATTCGTCAACACAAACATTTCCTTGATCTCCAAGTACTAATGCACCTGCTTCAAGGGACCATCCACCTAATTCATCTCTAACTGCTGCTGCAGTTAACCCTGCTCCAGTAGTACCTTTACCACTTGTATAAATACTTCTTGGAGCTAATTTTGAAACATATTTAAGCATTTGGGATTTACCGATACCAGGATCCCCTACGATTAAAATATGGATATCTCCTCTTAATCTAGTTTCATCTTCAAGCTCTTTTGCAGCACCTCCAAATAATTGTAGAGCAATAGCTTCTTTCACATCTCTATATCCTCTAATTGAAGGAGCTGTTGATTTGATGATTTTCTCATAAATATTTGGGTCTTTAGAAAGTTCTATGATTTTGGCTTCATCTTCTTCAGTAAGTTGCAATTCTTCAAATTCTTGTTCTAATGGTTCAATATGATTCACATAAATATAATTTTTAAATTTACCACTGCGTTCTTCTCTAAATGTTTTTAAAGTTCCAGTAATCCTTACTTTATCTCCAGGATTTAATTGATCTACTAAATCATCTTCTAAAACCATTAACATTTGTTTAGGTTCAGTTCCTCCAGATAAATTTTCTAAAGGTTCTTGCATTCTTGCAGTTTGGGTGTCTACATATTTTGATTCTTCTTGCAATAATCTAAATGATCTTCCGCCACATTCACTACATAAAGAAGGTTCTATAATTCTGCTATCGGAACGTTGCTCGACTTCATGTAATCTCATACAACCTCTACACTCAAAGACACCAGTTTCAATTCTAGGTCTTATTTCATCTGTTTTTCTTACAATCCCATCTGCAGCGACAAATGTTCCAATATATTTACTTAAAAGTGTTTTTAATGGGATTACATTAGAAAGGTTTTCAAAACGTATGTTAAGATCAGCATCTTTTACTAATGGGTCAATATTTTTTATTGCACTTTTTGATGCTTCAATAACTTCTTCAGGTTTTTCAATTAATAAATCTGCTAAATCTGGATCAAACATTTCTAAATCATTGTAATCTACAGTAAGTGATCGTTCATCAGGGTATTTTTCAAGGATTTCAAACACATCATCTTTATATGATGTGGAGAAAAATTCCTCAAATTTTGCAACAGATGTTCGTGATTTTGTACTAGCATTCATCAAAATATTATTAATGTTTCATACCTTAAAAAAATATTGTATTGTCCATTTGATAAGTAAAATATTATATACTAATAACAATTAAACTATTATTAAACTGTTTAAATTAAATATTTGCATGTTTTTTATTTAATAAAATAGGGATAGTATGAGAAAATCCAGATTAAGTTTGTTTAAATCTACTTCTATGCTAATTTCTGTTGTTGGAATTATAATGATTATTTCCACAATTGTTGTAGTTGCATATGTTGGATTTAGCATGGTTTCATCAGGAATTACTAATGAAATTTCTTCAGGTAATCAGTATGATGAACTTGCTCAATTAAAATCTTCATATAGTGATTTGGAATCGCAATTTAACAGTGTAAAATCATTATATTATGATAATGGTGATGCATCACAAATTCAAAAATATAATGATGCAAAATTAGAATTGACAAGAGCAGATTCAGCTATTCAAAACGTTCAAAGTGCTCTTGATTCTGGTAAATCATCAAATGAAGTAGATAGTAGAATAGATTTCGCTAAAGAAAAATTACAAAATGCTACTGTAGCATATAATAATCTTTAATCTTTATTTTTTTTATTTTTTCTAGGTTTAAACCCTAATCCTACAACATACATTTCAGAACTTTTTTTACGGGAAGATGGTGGTTTTGTTGTTTTAACTTGCCTGTATTTCTTTTTAAGTCGAGTTAACATATCTTTATATTCTGGACCTTGAAATACTTTCATAACTAGATTTCCTTTAGGTTCTAAAATATTATCTGCTATTCCAATAACTGTATTTGTTAAATCAATTGATCTTAATTGATCAATATTTTTAATTCCACAAAGTGATGGTGATGCATCAGAAATTACTATTTTAGCTTTACCACCAATTAAATTCATAACTTTTTCTTGGATTTCGGTTGTTGTAAAATCTCCTCTAATTCCATAGAAATTTTCTTCAGGAAATGGTTTTATTCTGTTTAAATCCACTCCAATTACAAGACCTTCTTCTCCAACTTTTTCTAAAGCAACTTGTGACCAGCCACCAGGAGCAGCTCCAAGGTCAACAACAGTATCTCCTTCTTTGATAAGTTTAAATTTTTTATCTAATTGTTTGATTTTGTAAGATGCTCGTGAACGATATTCTTCTTTTTTAGCTTTTTTATAATATGGATCATGTTTTTTTTCCATTTGCCAACGACTACCCATTTTTCATTCTCCTTTAAATTTATTTAAATCTAGTGCACTACATATAGGATTTCCAATTTTAACAACTTCTACATCAACATCCTTATTATTAATTTCAAGTAACATCACAGTTCTGTCTGCAAGTCTTGGAACAACTGGGCTTCCAGGATTTAATAATAGAACATCTTCGATTTGTTCGATTTGTGGTTGATGAGAATGACCTGTAATTAAAATGTCAACATCTAATTGTTTTGCTAGATAAAGTAATTGTTGAGTGTCTGCTCTAGGATATACTTCTCCATGTGCAATTCCAATTTTCAATCCTTCAATTTCGATAACTTTTGCATTAGGTAATTTTATTCCAGCAACTCTATCCATATTTCCTTGAATGGCTATAGTTGGAGCTATTTTTTCTAATTCATCAATAACTTCTAGTGATGTTAAATCTCCAGCATGCAATATTAAATCAACATCCTTAAAAGTATCTATTACCTTTTTTGGAATTTGTTTAGCTCTATCTGGAATATGTGTGTCTGATATTAATCCTATTAGCATAAAGTTCATCCCATAATTTAAAAATTATTATTTTATTATTTTATTGCTTATCCTTTTTAATCTTTGTTTTTAACTTTTAATTGATTTTTTGTTAATTATTTGTTTTAATATAATTTATTTTGTTCATTTTTTTTTAAAAAAACAAAAAGAGTTATAATCTACTAATTACATATTATTATACATCACTTTTGAGGAGATATGAAAAATGGGCGAAGTTAAGTCTGAATATATTTTTAAAATATTGGATAAATATGATAAAAATAATATAACAATAGCTACTCTTGGAAGCCATACTTCATTGCATATTTTACAAGGTGCAAAAGAAGAAGGTTTTAGAACAGCTATTGTTTGTGAAAAAGGAAGAGAAGTACCATATAAACGTTTTGGGGTTGCAGATGAATATATTATCGTTGATAAATTTAAGGATATTGTAAATGATGATGTTCAACAAAAACTTAGAGATATGAATGCAATAGTTGTTCCTCATGGTTCCTTTGTTGCTTATGCAGGTCTTGAAAATGTTGAAGATAAATTTAATGTGCCTATGTTTGGAAATAGGGATATTTTAAGATGGGAAGCAGAAAGAGATAAGGAAAGAACCCTTCTTGTTGAAGGTGGAGTAAGAATACCTTATAAATATGATGATCCTTCAGAAATTGACCGTCCAGTAATGGTTAAATTTCCAGGTGCGAGAGGTGGGAGAGGCTATTTTGTAGCATCATCCCCTGAGGAATTCAATAAAAAAATAGATGCCATGAAAGCACGTGGATGGTTGGAAGATGAAGATGTAGCTAATGCACACATTGAAGAATATGTTTCAGGTTGTAATTATTGTATACATTATTTTTACTCTGCTTTAGAAGATAAAGTTGAATTATTAGGGATGGATACTAGATATGAATCAAGTATTGATGGTTTTGTAAGAATGCCTGCAAAAGATCAATTAGACATTGATTTAAGTCCGTCTTATGTTGTTACTGGTAATCATCCTGCAGTTATTAGGGAGTCTTTACTTCCTCAAGTATTCGAAATGGCTGATAAATTAGTGGATAGTGCTAAAAAACTTGTTGCTCCTGGATTAAATGGTCCATTTTGTATGCAAACATTAGTGAACGATAATTTAGAAGTAATCTGTTTTGAAATAAGTGCTAGAGTTGATGGTGGAACTAATGCTTTCATGGGAGGTTCACCTTACAGTTATTTGACTTATGGAGAACCTATGAGTATGGGTAGAAGAATTGCACTTGAAATTAAACATGCAATTGAAAAAGAAGAATTGGAAAAAGTAATAACTTAAAGTTATTTTTTTCCTTTATTTTTTTTAGCTTTAGTTTTATTTTTACCTATTTTTGCTTGTTGTTCTTTTAAAGCAATAGCTTTTTGTCTATTTTTATAAGTATATGCTCCAACAAATCCAACTAATGCACCAACAATGAGAACTACAATAAGTGTAATAATCATAGTTATTTCTGGGCTAATGGAACTTTCTGAAAGAGGTCCGAAAACACCATATTCTGCAAGTACAAATAATGGTGTTGAAGATATGGCGCCTAAAATAGCTCCATAAATCATATTTTTAGATTTATATCCTACATAAAGCAAACCAATAGCTGCAAAAGCATATAACCAATCTAATTGGTATTGTGCTGAGATAATGCAGATAAATGCAGTAAATGCAGTCCCAATTATAAATGATTTCCAGTCAATTAAATTTTTAAAATCCATATTTTTTTCTCCTTATTTTTTAGATGCAATTATTCCTCCGATACCACCTGCAATGCCCATGACTATTGCATAATAGATTAAGTATCCTAAAACTATGAATACGGTTGTAATTCCAGATAATGTAAATCCGACTATGCCTCCAAAAATTCCGAATAATGCTCCACCAAAAGTAGTTGCTATGATAAATAATATTGCAGTAACTATGGTTCCGAATGCACCTGCTACTGCAGCATTCCATATTCCACTCATTGGCCCATCATTACATAGATAACCTACTATAAATCCAACAATAAGTAATCCTATGAATTCATAATGTGCAAAAAAGGATTTTACTATTACTGCTAAAATAAAACCAAGAAATACTGGTCCCCATTTAGTCATTTTTATCACCTATTTTTAATTTTGTTTTCAAAGTTATTTATTTTTTCTTTAGGGTTTTCTATGTCTTCTTTTGTTAAGTACATAGTGGCTATTGGATTTTTATTGGTAATTTTGGATATCTTGTTTAATGTTTTAGTATATCCACTACCGCCACAGGTACAAAAACTAGCTAAATTTTTAATTTTGTCGTTGTATTTTTTTAAGTAACTGTATATTGGTGTTGCCATAGTGGAGGCCCAAACTGGAGTTCCAATTATGACTAAATCATAATCTTCAGGGTTTTTTGTTGGTTTATTTATTTCACAAACTCTATTTGCACTTGCATCAAATCCTCCTTTTATATATCCAATTACTCCATGATATTTTTCTCCTGAGGTTATTTCTTCAATATCACAGTTTAAATCTTTTTGAATAGTTTTAGCTATTTTTTCAGTAATTTGTGTTCTTGAATAGTATATGATTAATGTTTTCATTTTACCACACTTCTATAAATTGCTTTCTTTTAATTTATCTTTTATTTGTTCTAAAATGGCTTTATGCATTCTTTTTGTAAATTCTGCTTTATCGTTTTGATTTAATACATCCAAATATCCTTGTGAAACTAGATTAAATGCAAATGGTGTTGGGATAACTGTGTTTATGGTTTTAATTTCCATTTCATCATTAGCTATCCATTCAATAACTTTAAGTGCATTGTTAACATCCATATAATCTTCTAATGCTTCTCGTCTAGCTTCTTTAAGAATGGAAAAATCATTATCCATTTCTTGAACAAATTTAAGCAATATTTTTCCTCTTACTTGTTGCCTGCCAACTGATTTTGATTCTCCTTTGTAACGTCTAAGAGTCATTAGAGATCTGCCTGCACAGTGTCTAAATCTACTGGCTAATGTTTCAGTTTTGTTTAATGATTGGATTAATATATTTTTAAAGTTTTGGGGTGTTAACTGTTTAAATGCTTCTAAACCTCCAAGTTTCCCATCTGAACTTAAATAAAATCCATTATCTGAGATGGATATTGTTACATTTGTATTGTACTGTTTTGCAACAATATATGCTACTGCTCTGGAAAGTGCATCATTTACTTTTCTTCCAAATAAACTATGGAATATTACAAAGCGCCTATCACCAAATCCTTTATAATATTCAATTAATAATCTTTGATTACTTGGTATTTTAGCATATGTATATTGTTCTACAAAATATTCATAAATTGAATTAGCTGCAAAATCATCTACATATAAATAATCATAGATAAACTCCATGATTTCTTTTTTATTTTTACCATATCTAAATTTAGTATCTATGTGTGCTCTAAATCTTTGAATATCCATAGCCAAATCAAAAGATAATGGTAATTGTTGTGAAAACCAGGAAGGTATTGTTGGAGGTCCGTTAGCTGGTGAAACATTTATTGTCATTCCTTTCCCGTAATTAAAACGGTATGTTCTTCCACCTAAAACAAATGTGTCTCCTTTTTTTAATCTTTCCATAAAGTTTTCTTCTATTTTCCCAACGGTTTCTCCATCACATTTAACTAAAACTCCTGAACTATCTGGAATTGTTCCAATATTTGTTGAATATAAAACTCTAGCTAATTTTCCTCTTTTACCAAAAGTATTCTCTTTATAATCAATCCAAATTTTAGCATAAACATATCTTTCTTCAAGTTCACTGTATTCTCCAGCCATATAACTTAAAACATCTTCATAATCGTCTCTAGTTAGGTCTTTATAACAATAACTTTTTTTAATCACGTCATATGCATAATCAATATCCCAGGGGTTTTCAATACTCATTCCATAAATATGTTGGGCTAAAACATCTAAACAATTTTTAGGAATTTTAATTTTATCAATTTTGCCTTCTTTAGCATCTTTTAATAGAACAGAACATTCTACTAAGTCGTCACGATTTGTTACAATAAGTCTTCCTTTGGATTTTTCATTTAATTTGTGCCCACTTCTTCCAATTCTTTGAAGAGCTCTTGAAACAGATTTTGGAGAATTAATAAGAACTACTAAATCAACATATCCAATATCTATTCCTAATTCTAAAGATGTTGATGAAATTACAACTTTAAGTTTACCTTCTTTTAGTTTATTTTCAGTTTCTAAACGAACTTCTTTTGAAAGTGAAGAGTGATGGGCCATTATATTAGAATCATTGTAATTTTTTGGAAACATTTTTTTAAGATTGTAAACGAAACGTTCAGTTCCACTTCTAGTATTTGTAAAAACTAATGTTGTTTTATGTTCCTGTATTAAATCATCTAATAAGTTATAGGTTCCAAGACGTGTGTCTTCGCTATCAGCGATCATTATGTCACTCACTGGACAAAGTACCTTCATATCCAAGTCTTTAAGATAATTTATAGCGACAATTTTACAATTTCTTTCAACTCCGTACTCATAGCCTACAAGAAATTTAGCTACTTCATTAAGCGGACTAACAGTAGCTGAAAGACCAATTCTTGTATATTGTCCAATTAAATGTTGTAAACGTTCAAGAGATAAGCTTAAATGAACACCACGTTTATTTTCTGCTAATGAATGTATTTCATCAATTATAACATATTTTACATTACTTAATTTTTCTCTAAACTTTGGAGCTACAAGTAAGATAGATAATGTCTCGGGAGTTGTAATTAAAATGTGGGGTGGTTTTTTAAGCATTTTTTGTCTTTGATATTGTGTTGTATCTCCAGTTCTAACAGCTTTTTTAATTCCTAAATCTTTACCAGCTATTTTTTCAATACCTTTAAGAGGTTCTTCTAGATTTTTTTCAATATCATTATCTAAAGCTTTTAATGGTGAAATGTAGATACAATAAACTTTATCTTCCAGTTTATCTTTTTGAGAAAGTGTAGTTAACTCACTAAGGATTGATAAAAAAGCAGTTAATGTTTTTCCAGATCCTGTTGGTGATGAAACTAAAATATTATTCATTTTATGAATTTCAACAATTGATTTTTTTTGAGCTGGTGTGAAATCTTCGAATGTTTCATCAAACCATTGTCTAACCCAGGGATGTAATGTTTTATATATTTGTTTTTTTGAATAACTTTTTGTTTGCTCAGTTATCATGTTTACCCAACTTTTTATCTTAAAGATTATATATTTACTAAGACTAATTTATTATTAATATGATTTTTAAACTTTTAGGAGATGTAAAATGTCTGATTTAATTTTGAAAGAAGCTATTAATAATCTCTCAAGTGATGATGTAAATATAAGAAAAGATGCTATAACTGCTTTAATTGGGGTAAGTGATACTGAAGCTATTGATCCATTGATTGAAGCAACTACTGATGAAAATGCACAAATAAGATTTAAAGCAGCTGAAATTTTGGGAAATATGGGTGAAGTTGCTAGGGATAAATTGATTGAAAGATTTGAGAGTGAAACAGGCAAAAATAAACGTTTTTTAACATTTGCTCTTAAAGAAACTAAAGATGAAAAAGTCATTCCTTATTTTGCAAGTGCTGTTGAGGATGATGATTTTGGAGTAAGAAAAACAGCTATTAGAGCTTTAGGAGAACTTCAAGCTCATGATGAATTGTATACAATTGCTAAAGGTCTTGAAGATGAAGATTGGGGTGTTCGTTTAGCTACTATTTATGCTTTAGGTGATTTGGCTTCTGATGAATCTATTGATTTAATTAAGGATGCAAGACGTAAAGAAAAAGATAAAAATTTTAAAAAATCATGTAATAAAGCTCTTAAGAAAGCTGAAAAAGCTAAAAAAGCAAAAGCATCAGGTCAAACATTATCAAAAGTAAAACCAATGAGTACAATTAAGGAAATGGAAAAAACCAATGTTCAAAAAGCTATTAAGGAATATGAGCAATATGTAACTGAGGAACAACCAAAAGATGCTCCTTATAAAAGATTGTGTATTCTTTATAGAAAAAACAATGATTTAGAAAATGAAATTAGAATTTTAAATAAAGCTATTGAGGTTTTATCTAAGAAAAAACCAGGAAAAGAAGATTGGTTTGAGAAAAGATTAGCTAAATTAAATTAATTTTATATAAATCATTTCTTTTATTTTTTAAAAGAGGAAGTTCTTCTCTTATTTTTTTTATTTCATTTAAATCTATTTCAACTATTTTCATATTTTCTTTTTCATCTAATTGAGTAATTATTTCTCCCCATGGGTTTGTAATAATTGAATGAGCATAACTGTGATAGTTGGCATCTTTATTTAATGCCGGTGCAACTCCAACACAATAAACTTGGTTATCTAAAGCTCTAGATTTAAATGTAAGTTCCCAATGGGCAGGACCTGTAGTCATATTGAATGCTCCTGGATAAAATAATATTTGCGCTCCTTGTTCTGCCATTATCCTAGCTAATTCTGGAAAACGAATATCATAACAAATTCCAATACCTATTTTTCCAAAGTCTGTTTTAGCTATTGTAACTTTATTACCTGAACTTAAGGTGTCTGATTCTTTAAAATAGATTTTTCCTTTTACATCAATATCAAATAAATGCATTTTTCTATGTTTTGCAATTATATTTCCAGTTTTATCAAATAAATAACTAGTATTGAATATTTTCAAGTCTTCTTTTTCAGGAATTGATCCTGCTAAAATGTAAATATTGTTTTCATTAGCTAATTTAGCTATTTTGGATAGTGTAAAACTATTTGTTTCTTCTTCACAGTATTCTATGAATTTTTCATTGGAATAAGGGCAATTAAACATTTCTGGAAGTACAATAAAATCAGCACCTTGTTGTGCTGCTTTTAAAATCATTGTTGTAGCATTTTCAATATTTTTCTGTTTATTGTCAACTACATTGGTCTGGCATAGTGCAATTTTAATTTTCATAATAAACACTTAAAAAATAGAAAAAAGTATGAGAAAAATTCATACTTATGCAATATCTGCAGTTTCAAGAACAGCATTGATGTCACTGGAATTAACAGCATTTAATGACCCTGCGGTTATTTTAAATACATATAATTCTCCATTACTAAACATAGATACATATCGGGTGTAATTTCCATTTGATTGTTCTAAAATCACATCTGAAGCATTTCTGCCATCTAATGTTATTGTTTGAACGGTATCTATATAATCGCCTGTTTCTTGAGCATGACTAATTCTGTCTTGAGTTATATCTTTTAATGATGTGGAATCATTAGAAACATTATAATATTGTATGGTTGTATTATTTTCATTTTTAAAGAAAACTGACCCTTCATGATCGCTGTCAGTTCCATTTACTTCCTTCCAATTACTTGGGTGACTAAATGAAAATCCTGCTTCAGAAAATTTGACCATTTCACCATTTTGCGTATTTTGGTTGTTATTATTTGGTCCTGTAATGATAATTCCACAGATAACGATTATTGTAATAAGTATAATTGCTCCGATAAGGATTCTATTTTCTTTTATGATTTCAATTGTACTTTCTTCGTCGCTAAACTGTTTTTTCTTTTTTTCAGGAGCTTTATCAAATATTTCTTTTTTAGGAGCTGAGGGTTTTATTTTTGGAAATTTATATCCACAGTTCCCACATGCAGGTGCACCATCGTAACTAGGATTTCCACATTCGGGACATTTTTTCACAGCTTGACCTCCATTAAATTTAATTTTTATTTATTATAATATTTAAAACTAAATGTTTTTTAAATGATGATGGATAAATATTAAATGGTGTGATAGTATGGCAGAACCTGAAATTATAAAATTTGATAATATAAATTATGCAATTTATAAAGTTGGCACATGGAAAAATCATTATGAAATAAACCAAATTGGTTTGTCTAGAGAAGTTCCAGTTACTAATGCTACTGTTCATCATATTAAGTTAAGTATGGATGAAATTAGAAAATCTGAATTTGATATTGGTAATAAAACTGTAAATGGTTTTGTAGCTATTGCTTTACAGTTAAATCCTAAAGTTCAGGAAATGGATTTGGAAGACGTTGTTGCATTAGAACAAAAAGAATATGAAAACATTCTTGAAGAATTGGATAATTTAGAATTATTAAGTGATGATGGTTCTATTAGTTTGGATAATGAAGATTATCTTATTTTTAAATTAGAAAAAGAATGTCATGTAACAAATTCAATTCCTGCTAATTTACATACTAAAAAATATTATGTTGATGAATTAAAAAGAATTGAAAAATCTTTAAGTTAAAAAGCATCGAGAGTTACTTTTTTATCTCTTTTTAATTCTTTTGGAGGGTCTACTGCTATAAATTCAATGTTTTCTTGTTCTATTAATTCTTTAGCATCTTCTTTAAGTGATGGTGCTACAAGTAAACCGCGAATTTTCTTTTTTTGAACAAGACATTCTTTTAGATAATCATTGTCATTATCTTCAAAATCATCCAAATATCTTTTTAATTGTTTAACTGCACTTACTCCAGCTTTTCGTGCTTTCAATTCCAAAATCATTAAATTATTATCTTTATCTTTTCCTAAAATATCTATAAATCCATGTTCGACACTATATTCTCTTGCTGTTGGTTTAAATCCTTCTTCAATCATATGAGGTTTTTCCATAATCATGTCGCCCATGTCTTTTTCATAACCTGCTTGTTCAAGCTCTTCAAAGTCCTCTATATTGGCATAGGTTATGTATTGTATTTTTTTAATTTTCACGGTTAATAATTCTTTAGGTGTTCTTCTGTGACTTTCTAAAATCAAGTTATTGTCTTGAAGATAACTTCTAGTTCTTGATTTTGGAGGTTGCCAGTTTACAGGTTCTACTTTTTTTTCTTGATGTATTAAAAAGGATCCGTCAGGTTTTATTAAGATTATACGCTCTCCCCAATTTAGTTCACTCAATGCCCTTCCTTCATAATTGACTTTACAACATGCATATATTGTAATTGTAGCTTTTTTTCGTAATGCCTCATTTATTAAATCATATGCATCTTCACTAGTTGGGGTTTCTAATATTTTATATTTCATTAAAATAAGATTACTGTAGTTTAGTTTAAATATTTTATTGTGGAAAATATTTATCATGGATTTGGATGATTATTTTATTTCAAAACGTGAAGAATATATCATGGATTCATTTGAATTTCAAAATGGTGAAGTTTTAAATGATGTTGTAGTGGAATATATGACGTTTGGAACTCCTAAATATGATGAAAATGGCATTATTAATAATGCAATCATATATTGTCATGGTTCTTTAGGAAATTATGCTTCAGTTAATAAATTATGTCCTTTAACATATGCTGGAGGACCTTTTGATAAGAATGAATTCTTTATTATTTCGCTTTCTGAATTAGGTGCTCCAGGGTCTTGTAGCCCATCTACAACTAAATTAAATAATTCGTTTCCAAGATATACTGTTGAAGATATGGTTAATTTTCAAAATAAATTTTTAAAAGATAAATTTGACATATTTCATGTTAAAGGGATTATTGGAAATTCAATGGGTGGATTTGTAGCATTAATGTGTGCGACACTCTATCCGGAGTATGCTGACTTTATTATTTCTGGTGTAAGTGGATGTAAAGTAGCAGGACGCAATTATATTTTATCTAAACTTGTTGATGAAATTATTGTAACTGATGAAGATTATAATTCTGGAAAAAATACTAAATCTTTATTGAGAACATTAAGATTAGCTACTCAAGCAGTTTATAGTTTTGGTATTTCAAAAGAAGCACTTCATAAAATTCCAAACAATCAGTTAGATGTAGAATTTGATGAATTTGGTGATGAAGGTTTGTTTGATAATATTTTTGATGTTAAATATTGTAATGATGCAACTTTAGATTATGATATTGAAGATAAATTGGATAAAATTAAATCTAAGGTTTTGATAGTTGGTATAAATCAGGATCAATATTTTCCTCCAAATTTAGATGCAATTCCTATGCATAGTTTAATTAAAGATTCTGAATTAATTATTTATGATTCTGATTTAGGTCATATTGGATTTAGGGAACTTGATAAAATTGAAAATGAATTAATTGAATTTATGAATCAGTTCAGGTGATTAGCTATGGACGTTAATATTTTAGATTATGGTCTAAATGATAAACAAGGTTTTATTATTTATAAAATATCTGGATTGTCTCAAAAGCAATTAAATTTCATTGATAATAATCTTGAAGATGAAACACATGTTGAAGATGGAGAATTAATATTAAAAACACTTTTTGAAAAAGAATTTTTCCCATTTAAAAGCAATGAATCTAAGATTAAAAATGATGATTTTATTTTAAGAGAAGAATTAGAAATGAATTTATTTTTATCTAGTTTTCTTGAAGATATGGTGTAAAAAAAAGATTTTAAGTAGCTAGTTTTTATCTAGCTATTTTGATACTTTTAACATGTGTTGTGTAGCTTTTAATGATTTTTCAGCTACTTCTTGTGGTACTGTTACTTGAGGTGCTTCATTTTTAAGCGCATCTCTTACTTTTTCTAATGTATGTAATTTCATAGTGTTACAAATAGCTCCTTCAAGTAATGGATATAATTTTTTACCAGGAATTTCACTTTCGAGCCTTGTAATCATGTCAACTTCAGTACCAATTACAAATTCTTCTTTATCACTTTGTGCAATATATTTTAACATTCCGCCAGTTGAAAGAACTTTATCACATGCTTCTTGAACATCCATATTACATTCAGGGTGACAAAGAATCTCAGCATTAGGATATTCTTTTCTTTTTAATTCAATATCTTCTACGTGGAATAATTTATGAACATAACAGTGTCCGCCTTTTGGAACAGGAATGATTTCTTTGGAAATTTGTTTAGCCACATGGTTTCCTAAATTATTATCTGGTCCAAAGAGTATTTTATCTTGAGGTAAACTTTGAGCAACTTTCAATGCATTAGCTGAAGTACATAATGTATCTGCATGTTGTTTAGCTTCCGCAATACTATTCACATAAAGAATTACTCCAGCATCAGGATGTTCTTCTTTTGCTTTCAATAATTCTTCTTCGGGTAACATATGTGCCATAGGACATTCTGCTTCTAAATCAGGGATTATGATTTTTTTATCTGGATTTAAAATATATGCAGTTTCAGCCATGAAGTCTACTCCACAAAAGATAACTAAATCTTTATCTTCTATTTCAGTAGCTTTCATACATAATTCTAATGAATCTCCAAGGAAATCAGCTATTTCTTGAATTTCTTTTGGTTGATAATTATGTGCAAGAATTATTGCATTTTTTTCTTCTTTTAATTGTTTAATTTCATCTTGTAAAGACTCATTCATCATTCTCACCTATTAACATATTTTCTAACTTCATTAGTAATAATTAATTTATATTCTTCTTTTTTATTAAAGTCTTTTATCCAAAAAGATATTTTCAATGTTGTTTCTTCAAAAGTTATGCCTTTTGAAAATATTTTAGCTTTGGGATTTTTAAGTACTCCTTCTTGTTTGTTTATAAAATTTAAAATATGGTTTTTAAAATCTTCTATATCTATATCAAGTCCGATTCCAACAATTAAATCTATTCTATATCTTTCTTTTTGATTGTATTGTAGATATGTGTTATTAGTTAATGTAGAATTTGGAATATTGCTTAATACTCCATTATCATCTTTTATAGTTGTTGATCGAAGACGTATTATTTCTACTGTTCCTTTCATTTCTTTGATTTCAAGTGTATCTCCAACTTTAACACTTCTACCCATTATTAATAATATTCCAGAAAAGAAATTAGAAATGAGGTCTTTAGCAGCAAAACTCACGGCAATACCTACAATTCCTAAACTTAATAATGTTCCAGCTAGATTTATATCAAATATTTGTAATATTTCCATTAATGCTATGAAATAGATGATGTAATTTATAATATCTCTAACTAGATAAATTAAAGTAATATCTTTTTTGAATCTTTTTATTTTGTTCATTAAATACGCTACAAGCCTTACTATAATGCTTGTTAGAAATATAACTACCAAAATAAAGATTATTTTTGAAATTGGGTCTTCAAATATACTTAAAATATTCATATTATGCACTTAAAATTTCTATTGTCATTAAATCAGTTGCAATTTCAACATTTTTAAAAACTTCTTTAGCTTCTTTTAATAACTGATCACTATCAGTATATCTTGGGCTAATGTGGGTTAATATTAATTTTTTACTATTTGAGTATTTAGCTATTGTAGCTGCTTCTTGTGATGTTGAATGGAAATTTTCTACAGCTTTATCCTGGTCTTCAGACATGTAGGTTGATTCATGAATCAATAAATCACTATCTTTTGCAAATTCAATCATTTCTTCACAAGGACGAGAATCTCCGGAATAAGTAATTTTAACACCTTTTCTAGGCTTTCCAAGAACTTGGTTTGGTTGTATAATTCGACCATTCACTTCAATTTCTTGATTGTTATGTAATTTTCCGAAAAGAGGTCCTTCTGGAACACCAAGTTCAATAGCTTTTTCTCTTAAAAATCTTGGTTTTTTCTTTTCTTCTATGGAATATGCAAGATTAGTTACATTATGTTTGACTTTTTGAGATTTAATAATATATTCTTCAGTTTCAACAATTGTTCCATTTTCAATTTCTATAAACTCTATGGGAAAGTCAATTTTACAAAATCCTAAGGAATAAATTGCATTTTTAACATTTTCAAGACCTTTAGGACCATATATCTTTAAAGGTTTTTCTCTTCCTCTAAAATTTAAAGATTGTAATAATCCAGGAAGACCTAATATATGGTCTCCATGGTAATGACTAATAAAAATTTTAGATATTTTCATGGGACTTATTTTAGCATAAATTAATTGTTTTTGTATTGATTCTCCACAGTCAAACAACATAACTTCACCAAAAGCTTTTAAAATTATCCCTGGATGATTCCTAGTATATGTATGGACTGCTGAAGAAGTTCCTAAAAATGTAATTTCCATTTAATCACTTATTATATATTATAATAAAAATATATATCAACATATAATTTAAAATTTTGGTGATTTTTTGGATAAAATAATTGAGTACATGATTAGTGAAGATGAAAGTTTTGGAGATATTACTTCTGAAGCAGTCGTTGATGAAAATAAAATTGTAACTGCTCATATTATTTCTAAAGATGAGGGTATTTTAGCAGGTATTAATATTGCTAAAGAAATATTTGAGTCCAGGGGAATTCAAGTACTTTTTAACTTAAAAGATGGGAATAAAATAGTTAAAAAGGATTTATTATTAAGCTTAAAAGGTGATGCAAGAACAATATTGTTGCTTGAGAGATCAGTATTAAATTTACTTATGAGAATGAGTGGTGTAGCTACTAGTGCTAATTATCATGTTAATTTAGTAAAGGATTATGATGTGATAATTGCAGGAACTCGTAAAACATTGCCGGCTATTGGAAAATATGATAAACAGGCATTAAGAATTGGTGGTGCTGATACTCATAGATTTTCTCTTGATGATATGGTTCTAATTAAGGATAATCATATTGCTAGTGTTGGAACTCCTGTTGAAGCACTTTTAAAAGCTAAGAAAAATGTTAGTTTTTCTAAAAAAATTGAAATTGAAGTAGAATCTTTGGAAGATGCTGTAGAGTGTGTCAAAAATAAAGCAGATATTGTGATGTTGGATAACATGGGTCCGGAAGATGTTCAAAAAGTGTTAAATGAATTAATTAAATTAGATATTCGTGATAATTCATTAATTGAAGTTTCTGGAGGAATAACTGATGAAAACATTGTAGATTATGCTAAATTAGGTGTTGATATAATTTCTTTAGGAGCATTAACACATTCAAGTAGAAGTTTAAATTTTTCTTTAAAACTAATTGGGGATTAAAACGTGTCTGTTGTAAATGAATTTAATCAAAAAGCTGGCGAATATGATGATGAAAGAAGAGCATTAATCCCATGTTTTGATGATTTTTATGGGATTGCTATTGATTGTATAGATTTTGAAGGTGATAATCCAAAAGTTTTAGATTTAGGTGCTGGAACTGGAATTTTATCTCAATTTTTACTTAATAAATATCCAAATGCAGAAATTACTCTTATAGATTTAGCAGATAAAATGTTAAATGAAGCCAAAAAACGTTTTGAAGGTAATGATAATGTTTATTTTGTTTGTGATGATTATTTAAATCATGAATTTGATACAAAATTTGACATTGTTATTTCATCACTTTCTATTCATCATTTAACTGGTGATGATAAAAAATTATTAATTGAAAAATATGTTGATTTATTAAATGATGGTGGGAATTTTGTTAATGCTGATCAAGTTTTAAATCCTTTTCCTGAAGTTGAGGAATATTTTAAAGTTAAATTAGATGAACACAAGGGAGATATTAGTGATGAAGCTTATGAGGAAGCTAAACTTAGAAGGACTTATGATAAACCGAGTTCTGTCGATTTTCAAGTAGATTGTTTAAAAAATGCAGGATGTCAATATATTGGAATTCCTTATAAGTATTATATGTTTGCAGTTTTTTGGGCTAAGAAATGATAAATTTAATAATATATGAAATTCATAATTATTAAAGATAGATGATTATTATTTTTTTATAATGGTGGTTTAATGGTAAAAATGGCTAAATTGGCTTTGGAAGATGGTACAGTTTTAAAAGGTGATGGTTTCGGTTATGAAACTACTAATGTGGGAGAACTTGTTTTTTCAACTGGTATGGTTGGTTACACTGAATCTTTAACTGATCCATCTTTTAAAGGAGAAATATTAATGTCTACTTATCCTTTAGAAGGAAACTATGGGGTGAGTGAAGACTGGTATCAATCTGACAGAATCCAGGCGGAGGGTTTTGTTGTAAGGGAAGTTTGTAGAGAAGTTTCTAATTTTTCATCACAAAAAACATTAGATGATTTTTTAAATGAATTTGAAACACCGGGGATTAGTGGAATTGACACTCGTGATTTAACTCTAAAAATTCGTGAAGAAGGATCAATGAAAGCAGCTATATCAACTGAAGATATTTCTGATAATGAATTGGTGGAGCTTGCACGTTCTCAACCTAGTATTATTGATATTGATGTAGTACCAATGGTATCTACTAAGGAAATTAAAGTTTTTAATGAAGATGCTAATAAAAAAGTAGCTTTAATTGATTGTGGTGTTAAGAAAAATATTATAAATAATTTCTTAAAACGTGGAATTGGAGTTGTTTTATTCCCATATGATACAGATTATAAATCAATATTGGATTATTCTCCAGATGGGTTAATGATTACTTCAGGTCCTGGAAATCCTGACAGAGTATATGAAACTATTAGTACAGTTCAAAAATTATCTAATAGGTTGCCTATTTTTGGAATATGTATGGGTCAACAGTTAGTAGCTAAGTCTTTTGGAGCTAAGTCTTATAAAATGAAATTTGGACACAGAGGAGCAAATCAACCAGTAAAAGACTTACAAACTGGTAAAGTTTATATCACTTCTCAAAATCATGGATTTACTATTGATAAAGAATCTATTAATGATACAGATTTAGTTTTAACTCAAATAAATCTTAATGATGGAACTCCTGAAGGATTTGCACATAAAGAATTGCCAGTTCGCTGTATTCAATACCATCCTGAAGCAGGACCTGGTCCAAACGACACAAGATATATTTTTGATAAATTTAGTCAAATGATGGATGAATATTAAGATTACCATTTTATAAATAAAATTAATGAGGATTACAAAATGCCTATTGATAAGGATATTAAAAAAGTATTAATAATTGGTTCTGGACCTATTCAAATTGGTCAGGCTGCAGAATTTGATTATTCTGGTTCACAAGCATGTAAATCATTAAGAGAAGAAGGAATTGAAACTGTCTTGGTTAACAGTAATCCTGCTACTATTCAAACTGATATGGATATGGCAGATACTGTTTATACTGAACCATTAACTCCAGAAATTGTATATGAGATTATTAAAAAAGAAAATGTAGATGCGATTTTACCAACTATGGGTGGACAAACTGGATTAAATATAGCTACTGGACTTGGAGATTTAGGTTTACTTGATGGAATTAAAGTTCTTGGTTCTGATATTCAAACAATTAAAGATGTTGAAGATCGTGATTTATTTGGCCATTTTATGGATAAACTTAATGAACCTATTCCAAAATGTCATGCTGTAGAAAGTGTTGAAGAAGCTTTGGAAGCAGTGAAAGATATTGGTTATCCAGTAATTGTAAGGCCTGCTTTTACTTTAGGTGGAACTGGTGGTGGAGTAGCTTATAATGAAGAAGAGTTAATTGAAATAGCTACTCATGGTTTAGATATGAGTTTTATCAATCAAGTTCTTATAGATGAATCTGTTTTAGGTTGGAAAGAATTTGAATATGAAGTAATGAGGGATAAAGAAGACACTTGTATTATTGTATGTAATATGGAAAATATTGATCCTATGGGAATTCATACAGGTGAAAGTGTTGTTGTAGCTCCTGCTCAAAATTTAAATGATAAAGATTCTCAAGCTTTAAGAGATGCATCTATTAAAATTATTAGGGCATTAGGTATTCAGGGAGGATGTAATATTCAGTTTGCAGTTAATCCTGAAACTGGAGAATATAAGGTAATTGAAGTAAATCCTAGAGTAAGTAGGAGTAGTGCACTTGCATCTAAAGCAACTGGTTATCCTATAGCTAAAATTTCTTCTAAAATAGCTTTAGGAATGACTTTAGATGAAATTAAAAATGATATTACTAAAGAAACACCTGCTTCTTTTGAACCAGCTATTGATTATGTGGTTGTAAAAATACCAAGATGGCCATTTGATAAGTTTAGGGGAATTGATCGCCATATAGGAGTTCAAATGAAAGCTACTGGTGAAGTAATGGCTATTGGTAGGACTTTTGAAGAAGCAATTCAAAAAGCTATCAGATCACTTGACATGGGACATGATGGATTTGAATATGTTGAATACACTGAAGATGATTTAGCTAATCCAACTGATGAGAGATTATTCCAATTATATTCAGCTATTAAAGATGGAATTGATTTAGATAAACTTCAAAAATTAACTAACATTGATAAATTTTTCTTATATAAAATTAGAAACATTGTTAACTTTGAAAATGAAGTTACTGAAGAAAAATTAAATGGTGCGGACTTTTTAAGGAAAGCTAAACAAATTGGATGTTCTAATAAAAGATTAGCAGATTTATCTAATCAAACTGAAGAATATATTAGGAATTTACTTAATAGATTTAATATAAAACAATCCTATAAAATGGTAGATACTTGTGCTGCAGAATTTGAAGCTAAAACACCATATTATTACAGTACCTATGATTCAGGTAATGAACTCAAATCATTTAATAAGAAAAAGATTATTATTTTAGGTGCAGGTCCTATTAGGATAGGTCAAGGTATAGAATTTGATTATTGTTGTGTTCATTCTTCACTTGCTTTAAAAGAGGAAGGTGTTGAAACTATTTTAATTAACAACAATCCTGAAACTGTAAGTACTGATTATGATATTTCTGATAAGTTATTCTTTGAACCAATTACTTTTGAAGATGTAATGGGTATTATTAATCAGGAAAAACCGGATGGTGTTATTGTCCAATTTGGTGGTCAAACTTCTATTAATTTAGCTGTACCTTTAGCTAATGCAGGTGTTAAAATTTTAGGAACTCCATATGAAAGTATTGATGGTGTTGAAGACAGGGAATTATTTGCACAATTATTAAATAAGTTACATATTCATCAAGCACCATATGGAACTGCTAATTCATTTGAAGAAGCTAAAGAAATTGCAGAAAGGATTACTTTCCCAGTTTTAGTTCGTCCATCTTATGTTATTGGTGGAAGAGCAATGGAAATTGTTTATGATAACACAGAACTTGAAGAGTATATGAAAGAGGCTGTGAAAGTTTCACCTGAGCATCCAATTTTAGTAGATAAATTCTTAGAAGATGCTATTGAATTAGATGTGGATGTGTTATGTGATGGTGAAGAAGTATTTATTGCAGGAATCATGGAACATATTGAAGAAGCAGGTGTTCATTCAGGTGATTCAGCTTGTGTAATTCCACCACAAACTATTCCAGAACATATTCTTAACACTATAAGGGAATACAGTACTAAATTGGCTTTAGAGTTAAATGTTAAAGGTTTAATGAATATTCAATATGCTGTTAAACTTGATGAAGAAATGGTTTATATTATTGAAGCTAATCCTCGTGCAAGTAGAACTGTTCCATTTGTAAGTAAAGCTATTGGAGTGCCATTAGCTAAAGTAGCTACTTGGATTATGACTGGAGCTAAATTAAAAGACTTTAATTTAACAAAAGAAATAAAAATTGATCATGTTGCTGTAAAAGAATCTGTTTTCCCATTCTTAAAACTCCCAGAGTCTGATACTGTACTTGGACCTGAAATGAAATCTACTGGTGAAAGTATTGGTATTGATGATAGCTTTGGAATGGCATTTTATAAATCACAACTTGCTGCAGGTATGGATTTACCAAAAGCAGGTAAAATATTTATTAGTGTAAAAGAACAAGATAAAAAGAAAATCCGTCCAATTGCTGAAAAAGCAGCTAATTTAGGATTTGATCTTGTTGCAACAAGTGGAACTGCTGATGCAGCACAAGGTGTTGACATTGATAAAATCAAAAAAGTATCTCAAGGATCTCCAAACATTAGGGATGCAATTTTAAATAAGGAAATTGATTTAATTATCAATACATCTGAAGGTAAACAATCTGCTAAAGACGGATATATTATTAGACGTTTAGCTATTGAACTTGGTATACCTTATGTTACAACATTATCTGGAGCTAGAGCTGCTTTAAATGCTATTGAAGCAGTTCAAAATAATGAGATTAATGTAAAATCTTTAAATGATCATATTGATGGAGAATAAGATTATTTATTATATAAATAATTTTTAATGTCTATTCCACAATATGGACATTCTTTTTCTTTATTTTTTAATTTACGCCTACATTTAGGACAATAATTTAATTTAACAGGATATTCTTTATTCAAGTCTAATTTTTTATTCATGTTTATTTTTAAAGTGTGTTTTGTTTTTAAAGTATTTATGTCCCAGTTATTGTCTATTAATCTTTTTTTATAATAATAGGCTTCAGTCATACTTTGATAGTATCCAAAAATAGTCTCTTCTTTTTGAACATAAAATTTATGTTTTTTATGGTCGAAGAGAATTTTTCCTTCTCTTTTGTCTTTATTTATTTTACTGCCTTTTATTCTTCCTTTAGGTCTTTTTTCAGGAAATGGGGGCAGTTTCATATTTTCATATTTATTTTCTAAATCAGATTCAACAAGTAAATCATAATCAAAATTACAGTAAAAAAGAGCGTCTCTTTCATATAATGCATCAGATAATTTTTTAAACTCACCATAATCTTTATTGTTATATTTTATTCTGTAAATATCTCCAGATTTTACAATATTTCTATAAAAATATCTGATTTCCTGTGAATTGATATGAATCCATCCATTATAATTTGAAAAAGGCGTAGGAACCATATTCGGGAGGTATAAAAAAGTGTTCTAATTTCTTTTTGAAGTTAATTGAGGTTGTATTTATATTAATTGAAATATGGTCCTCGCCTAAATAATATATTTAGTTGTGTTTTTATAAAATTTTCCATTACTTTTAATGATAATGTATATATAAAACAAATTAGAAATTTTTTGTCAATGTTAACAATTAAAGATGGTATCATACTAAAAGGACAAGATTTAACTCCAGTTCGTGAAAACATTGTTATTGATGATGGTAAAATTATAGAAATAGCTAAAGATGTCTGTGAAGGTAGAATTATAGATGCTTCAAAGGCTATTGTTTGCCCAACTTTTTTAAATGGCCATACTCATATTGGTGATTCTATAATTAAAGATGAGGGTTATGGTTTATCTTTGGGTGAAATGGTTAAACCTCCTAATGGTGTTAAACATAAAGCATTATCTAATGTTGAAGATGAAGAAATTATTAGTGCTATGAAAAAATCCATGTGGTATATGTATAATTCAGGAACAACACATTTTATTGATTATAGGGAAGGTGGAATTAAAGGTGTTGAACTTTTAAAAAAAGCTTCTAAAAATTTACCTGTAACTCCAATAATTCTTGGTCGTGATGATAGTTTTTATGGGGAGGATCCAGATTTAAGAAAAGTTAAAATAGCTATTCGTAAACTTTTAAAATTAGCTGATGGTATAGCTTTAAGTGGATTTGGAGAAATTAATGATGAAGTTGCCAGATTAATAACTTCAAAATGTAAAAAAGCAGGAAAAATATCTTCAATTCATGTAGCTGAATCAATGCATCTTCAAGATGATTCCTTAAATGATTTCAATAAAACTGAAATTCAAAGAGGAGTTGACGCTAATTTTAATCAGTTGGTTCATTGTACTAATCCTAGAAATGATGATTTGAAATTAATTAAAGATTCTAATGTTGTTGTTTGTCCAAGAGCTAATGCAACTTTGAATGTGGGAGTAGCTCCTTTAAATAAAATGCTTACTATGGGAATTAAGCCAGTGTTAGGTAGTGATAATCTAATGTTGAATTCGCCGAATTTACTTAGGGAGTTGGAGTTCACTTTAAAAATCATGTCTGTTTGTTATAAGAATTATTTGAACCCTAAAGATTTATTAAAAATGGCTACTACCAATATTTGTAATTTTGAGATTAATAAATTCATTAAAAAGCCAGTAATTGATGTTAATCAAGATGCAAAATTGTTTATAGCTAAAAGATATTCAAAGAATCCTTACTTAAATATAATAAATCGTTGTGAAACGAAAAATATATTATATACTATGGATATAGATACTCACATTAATAATGTTTGATATAAACAATATGTCAAATTATTGGAGATGGAAAACATGTACAAAAAAATATTAGTCCCAACAGATGGGTCAGAATTTGCTCAAAAAGCTGAAAAACATGCATTATTTTTAGCTAAAACCACTGGTGCTGATATTTATGCGCTAAGCGTTACTGAAAATAATTTTGTTAATGGACTTCCATTAGATGATGAAGTGTACCAATTAAATCAATTACTCAGACAACGTTCTGAAGATAATGTTAAAGAATTTGAAAAAATGGAGGAAACATCAGATATTACATTCCATAGTATTATCAAAGAAGGTTCACCAGCTAAAACTATTTTGGAAGTAGCTAAAGAAGAAGATATTGATTTAATTGTTATAGGTAGTTCTGGTAAATCCGGATTTGACAGATTTATAATGGGTAGTGTTGCTGAAAAAGTAGTTAATGCTGCAAAATGTGCAGTATTAGTTATTCACTAATTTTTCAACATTTCCTATTTTTTAATTTTTAATAAACAATTTTAAGGTGTTTTAACATGTTAGTAAAAAGAGCTATGTCTAAAAATGTTGTTAGTGTTTCAGTTCCTGGAAACCGTGAAAAAGTTTTAGATTTAATGAGGAAAGAAGATAAAGCGGTACTTCCAGTTGTTAAAGGTGATACTAAACAATTAGTTGGATTAATAACTCGTTCAGATTTAATTGTTAATCCTGATGAAGAACAAATAGCTATTTTGATGAGTACTGATTTAGTTACAGCAAGTCCTGATGAGGATGTTGTAGAAGTAGCTAAAAAGATGATTGATAATAATGTTAGGAGAGTTCCTGTTGTTGATGATAATGGTGATTTAGTTGGTATTATTACTTCTTTTGATTTGGTAGCTAATGCATTAATTAAACTTGAACGTGATGATCCAGTTGAAAATTTCATGATTACTAATGTTCCAACAACTTGGTATAAAACTCCTTTAAATGTTGCTTTTGAGACTATGAAACAATTTGGTCTTAAATCTGTTTTAGCTTTAAATGATTCTGCTAAATTAGTTGGTATATTGACTGAAACAGATTTTATCGAGGAATCTGAAATTATCTCAGAACGTAGCGAACATAGTTCTACAGTAGGAACTGAAGGAGATAAATGGTCTTGGGATAGTACTTCTGTTTTATATATTGAAAAAAATTGTTTAAAGTTCACAGACAAACTGGTTAAAGATGTTGGTACTCATAAAGTAGAAGTAGTTAATTCTAAAACTAAAGCTGCGGATTGTGCTAAAAAAATGAAAACATTAAATATTGAACAAATTCCAGTCATTGGAGTGGAAGGAGAATTGATTGGTCTTGTAAGGGCTAGTGATTTAATCAAAGCTTTAATTGAATAATTGTGGTGGATATGGGTCTTAATCCAATTTTAGTGATAAAAATAATGGATGGGAGTTCAATTGGTGTTAGAGCAAGACTTAAAGATGATTTTGTTGAACATGAAATTGTTTTAAATTCTGTACTTGCATATTATTGGGCTAATGATTTTCCTCCTGTTGTAAAATTTTTGGATCTTTTTGAATCTGTTATAAAAAGAACTATTAATGAGCTTATGCCTCACAAAAATTTAACTTTAAAATATGAAGTTAAAGCTGATGCAAAACTGGAAGAGGCATCTGAAATTGAAGTTAATTTAATTGAAGTTAAAGCTGATGATGTGAATTTTAAAATTGATGGAAAGCAATTAATTCTTCAAGGTTTTAAAAACACTGAAAATATTGAAGATAAAACATTTACATTTAGTGAAAGCTTTGATAAAACTATAGAAACTCCGGATATAGTTTTAAAAAAATATGAAGAAATGAAAAATAAATAACTTTTTCATATATTTCTTCTTATATTGGGTAATAATTCCATAAATTTATTTAGACATTCTTCTTTTGATTTGAAATTGTTACCTTTTATTAATCCGTTTTCATAGATTATTTGGTTTTTAATAATTATTTTTTCATAATCACTTGAAATTATTTTATCTTTTAGTTGTTTTTTAGTATTTTCAATATTTATTGTATATGGAAGTTGATATTCAAAACCACCATCTTTGTAGTTCAAGGTAATGGTTTCATCATCATCGATTTGTGATAAATTTAAAGCCACTTTTTTAAATCCTATTTCTTTTAATTCATAGTTTATCTGATTTAACATATCTTGATTTAATAGTTTGGTTAAATCATCAACTTCACATAGGGCAAGTCCATTATTGTTTCTCACTTTAACAATTTCACATTTTGTTTTTTCATAAATTAAGTCTTCACTAACTCGAATTTGATTAATATTTTCTTTAGTCATTTTGGTGTTGGTAGGTAATCTAGTTCCAAGACATGTTGTTGATCTTGAAAATGGGATGTTATGTTTATTTAAATATTCGTGAATTTCTTTTGATGTTAATTTAGCACTAATAAATGGACTTTCAATATTATTTTTGTAGGTAATTAATATTCCTGGCCTATCTAAAACTAAATCACTTATGTTATTTCCATCTAAAACAGATTCATAATCATTTTCAAGAGCATATTTTTTAATATTTCCATACATTAAATCTCTACATACAAAACATCTGTTGGATTTATTAGAGAGTAACTCTTCATTTTTATAGAAGTCTAAGTCAATAACTTTGTGTTTAATTCCAAATTTAGTAGTTGCATTAGTACAGTGTTCGATAAAGCCTGTAGGAAATATGTGGTTGTCTATAGTTATAGCTATTGGGTTATCACTAACTTTAGATGCAAGATATGCAAGTAATGTACTATCTGCACCTCCAGAAAACGCTATTGCAACTTTACGATTTTTAAGAATGTTTTTTACTTTTTTAACTTTTTCATCTAAATTCATTCTATCACATGTGTTATATATTTTATTAAAGATTTTGCATCTTCTTTTTTAATATCCTTGCAAAAACGAATAAATGTAATTAATTGATCTATTGTATCATCATCTAATTTTGAACTATTTAATGTTTGTGCATAATTTCTTTTTGGATAGAATGTAGATTTAGCAATAGAAAGTAATTCCTCTTTTTGTTTTGAAGTAATAATATTTTCTTCAACAGCTTTTGTAAAAGTATACTCCATATTAATTAAAGGCTCAGATAACTGTTCTAAAGTTTCACTATCTAACATAACTGCCACATCATCATCAGAAGTTACTTTCCCTGTAGCATATTGTTCATAAACATATCCAATTCCTTTCATACCTAATGTATCTAATTCAGAAGCTCTTAAAGCACCCATACTAGATGCTCCAATCACGGTTATTCCTTCATCAATTGCTTTTAGAATTTCTCTATGTCCCACAGCTGAATTTTGATGAAATACGCCATCAATTATTCCAATAATGTCGGGATGTTCTTTAATAGCTAAACCAATATCGCCACGTTTGATTGGTCGTTTATAAATAACTTCAACATCTCCATGAGAGTCTAATATTTCTTTTGCTTCATCAAAGGAAAGAGATAATCCTGTGTAAATTATTATTTTAACCATAAAAATCTAAAATTTTAAACAACGGTCTCCAGCACGAGTATTATCTAATGAATAAAGTTCCATTGTTGGAATTACAACACGTACTACATTTACTCCAAGTTCTGGACGTGTTAAATCAGTATATAGTATTTTATCCAATCCATTTTTTATTAATTCATCTTTTACTATTTCAATATCTTGGTTTATAGAATTGGTACTTTTATCTTCAATATCACTAAATGATAGTTTATCAGTTTCATCTTCAAAATAATGGTTATTGATACGTTTCATACGCTCATAACCTGCTTTACGTGCAAAATCAGCTCTTACAGTATCTTCACGAGCACCTTGGATTTGTGTTGCTCTACTTTGAGCTACTTCAGTAAGTGCACGTAAAATAGCTATTCCTGGATTAAGATGAGTTCCAATACCTAAAGATAATAATCCAGCATCTTTTAAGACAGTATCATCTGCAGATGCAGCAATTGTTGGAACATTAATATCTGCAGTTAAGTTCATTAACTTAATATTAATACCATTTTCATGGTATTTATTGAGAAGTTGGATTATATTGTCATTATCAATACTTTCAAGATCTATCTGTTTTGAATTTTTATGAGTAAGCTCAAAAATACTCCATGCATCTCTTTCAATAACTTCAAAGATTCCATGTAATATAGCTTCTTCTAAAATATTTCCTGAAGCCAAACCATTTGTATTTCCTTTAAATAAACCTTGAACATTATTTTCAGGAACATAAGGATGATAAATTGCATTAGATGGAATATAATAATCTTCTCCAGAGATTAAATCTTTTGACATGCTCCATTCTAAATTCATTGTCTCAAGTAAATCTTCACTAAAATCTCTTGGTAAATTTAGAGATTTTGGATTAATATAATTACCATTAATTTCATTTAATGTTGCAATAATTGTTTTGTCTGATTCTTGTTTTTCAGCAGAATATCTCTCAAAACCTTCCATCATAGCTGAAGCTTTAGCATGATTAGAAGTAATTCCTTTACCTCCATATATACTAATTCCACCATCTTGAGCAGTAGGTCGAATAGCTGAAAAAACAGGAATTCCAATTCTATCTAAATGAGTTATTTCAGTTATACGTGTTATTCCAGCTATTTTAGTTTTATGTTCATTCTTTTTGATAGTTTTTGAAGGGGGAATTACTCTATGCGTCCCTTTAAAAAATGTTATTTCTTGATTTTCCATTGTTTATTATCCTATTAAAATATTTATTATACCTTCAACACCTACAGTCATAGCGAGATAAGTCATAATTCCAGCAATAGCGATTGTAACAACCCAAATTAATCCATTCCATCTAAGTACTTTACTACCATCTAAATTCCAAATAGGAATCAAGTTAAATGTAGCTAAATAACTGTTAATAGTAAATCCAAGTGAACAAACAAGGAATATAATTCTCATTGTTTCATTGAAAAATGCTTGAGGGTAAATTATAGTAGCTATTAATAAGAATATTATAGCAAGTACAATATTGACTATAGGTCCAGCTATGGATATTATACCATTAGTTCTATCATCTAAAAAATTTGCATAAGTATAAACAGCTCCAGGAGCAGCAAATACAATTCCACAAAAAGAACTAGCTAAAGCAATAATTAAACCCATAGGCCAAAGTTGATATTCAGACCAGTAACCAAAATGCATAGCACTGAATTTATGTCCAAGTTCATGCAAAATAAACCCTAAACCCACACCTACCATCACAATAGGTAATATAAAGTACATTGCAGAGAAATCTCTACCTGTATACAATATTGAAAAAGAAAGTGAAATGACAAAAAATGAAATTATTAAGTCTCTCACTTCATTACTTGTAAATTTAAACATGATTTTAAAATATCTAATTTTATATATAAAAATTTTTTTAGTAAATTAGTTTTTTATAGCATATAATATAACACAATACCAAGTAGGATAAAGAAGAAATTTAACCCGTACAGTGAAAGAGCACCTCTTAAGTACTTATCTTCATCAGATTTTGTGTATAAATAATATGTTATAATACAACCAACTATTAAAATTGGAATAGTTATATAAAGACTGATATATTTTTTAATAATAAAAATAGCTATTGGAATAATAATAGCTATTGTTTGTTTTGTATTCATTTTTTAATTCTCCTTTTTTATTTTGTGATTCCTGTGATTTCTGTGAATGGGATTGTTGTGAATTGGTGGAGTAGTATGAAGAATATGATTAATGCTATTGCTAAGTATAATATTTCTCCTTTTTTATTTCTATTTTCAAATGGTAAGTATTTGTTGATTTTGTTTGGGTATATTAGCCATATGAAGCAGGCTGTTGTGGATATTAGTAGTCCTATTATGTTTATTGGGGATGTTTCGTAGAGTCCTTGTGTGTATCCTAAATAGCAGCAGATAGCTAGTACTGGGAAATAGTAATTTGGTTCGTAACCAGCTTCATAGACAATTTCTCCATTTTCTTCTAAACTGGAATCGTTAAATGTTTTAAATTTAAGTCCTATTCCTAAAAATGGTAGTGCAAATATTATTGCTATTAAAATGGATTTTATAATATTTGCTCCAGCACACAAACACATCATAAGTACAGATAAAGATGTGGTTGATGCTCCTAGGAGCATGAATGAATAAATTTGGAGAGAAAATCCTCTGAAATTAGTGAAGTTGTATAATCCATATTTTTCATCTAATTCATCACCGTAATACTCTACAATCCATACTCCGCATGTTCCAAATACAAAAAAAAGAAAACAGAAAAATCCTAACCATGTGATACTAGATGTAGCTATTGCTAAGAATAGAATTATTCCATAACTTTTAATTGCTCTTTTTTTAATATCTTCTTTTTTTGGAAAATACTTTCTATTAGGATCTAATTTGAATAAATTAAATAGGTTTGTCATTATTTGCCTCTTTATTATTATTTTAAGTCATTAAATATATAATTAGTAATCTGATGATTATAAAAATAAAATTTAGAATATATAATTTCATAGCATATCTTAAGTATTTGTTTTCTTTTGATTGTTTGTAATAATTGTAAGTTATTATTAATCCAATTATTGAAAAAATAATCCATATATAAGTGTTTAAAAAGCTGTGTACTACAAAAATTACAAATGGCGCTCCTATTGCAATGTAATTTTTAAAATTTTTGTTCATATTAATTCACCATGTGTTTAAATAAATTTTTAAGTAAAATCCTGAATTTGTAAAATGGAACACGATGAAAAATACAATAAATATTAATATAATATATAATATGAATCCTTTTTCTGTTTTATTATTAAATCTTAATAAATTACTTCCTTTATCTGGGAAAATTAAAGCTAAAAATCCTAAACAAGTTATTGTACATAATATGATTTTATTAATAATATTGTGTTCGAAAATTACTTGTGGAAAACCAATATAACATAGCAACATACTTAATCCAAGATAGATAAATGGCCTATAACCTAATGAGTTGTTATTTCTGCTTTTGTCATTGAAACAATTTGGTCTTAAGCCAATTCCCAGCATTGGTAAAACAAAAATAATTGCTAGAATAATAGCATTTATTTTATTGAAACAACATAAATATGCAATTAAAAATACTCCTAATGTTGATGGAGTAAAACATAAAGTCATAAATCGTTCTATTGGATAGAAGGTTATATATTGTCTCCAGTCATGTTTTTTATAAATTTCTCGTTGATAATAGAAAAATAACAATGGACCAATTGTTAAGGAAATATAGGTTGTCATAAAGTATGCTGTTAACCAATGCCATTTAAAAATTAAGAATATTGCCATGAAAAATAACATATACATCCAAAATGTTGCTTTTTTAAGAAATGATTTTCTAAAAAACATATTCTCATCTAATATTTTATTAAATCTATTCATATAATACCCTTCTTAATAAACTGGAACTTCTGCAATTTCAAATAAATAATTGGCGGTAGTTTTTTTCACTGCTTTATTAAAATTACCCCATGTTGGATGTCGGAGAGTATCTGTTGATAGACAATTTAAACCAAGACCCATTAGACCAAAACTCACTGCGATAACTGTTGGAACAGTTGCCAGAGGCCATAAAGGTGGGGCAAGTATGCAAGGTATGGCTATACCTGCAGCAATTTTTGAAATGGAAATACAAAGTCCACCACCTATTTCTGCAAGTTTCCCACATTGTTTGTCAGATAATCCAAAAAATGATTTAAAGTCATTGTATCGATTTGTAACTTCAGTTATTGTATGTTCAGTTATGTATGACAATAATGAATGTATATTATTAAGTAAGTTGTCTGTTAATTCATCACAGAAACAATAAGAATATGTTGTTGATAATGCGCCTTTATATAAAAACCCTTCATTTTCAATAGTTGTAGAAACAATTCCTGTTGTTTGATTAATTATTAATTTTTCTGAAAAATTTAAAAACTTTAAATGCAATGAATCATTTATTTTTTCAGCCCTGAACCATTCTTCATTACAAATATGGTTGATTATGGAAGATAGTGATCCAAGAATAGTTATGTTGTCTGCTAGTTTTAGAATCATGCTTTCTATGTCACTTAACATTATTGAACATTCGAATCTGAAATTTTTCATATTTTTATTATTGTTACTTGATAATATCATATTCATACTTGGATTAGGGATATGGATATAACTCATTCCTCCGTTCATTATGCCAGACATTACCACTGTGTTTTTGTTTCGTGTCCAAGTTAAGTTGTAAAAGTTATCTTTTTCGTTTGCTAGATTATCACTCATATATATTGTCATTAATCCATTTAAAAATGTTCCATATATTGCTTTTTCAGGTCCGTGAGAGTAATTTTTATTTAACCAGTATTTTATATCATCATTTGATGTTTTTCTATCTGTTATGGTGTATGTTTGTATTGTGTTGAATCCTGCTTGAGCATCAATTAAAACTCCAGTATTTATTTTTTCAGTTTTTTCAATTAACTCATTATTAATTTTGAAAATGGTGTTCATATATTCAAAATCGGGATTTTTATTAATTAAGGAATAGTCATAAGTATATTTTAATGTTGTATTTGTATTGGTATATTTTAATTTTGATAAGTCATTATTTAAAAATTGTTTATATGTGATATGTGCTATATTTGCTCCATTCCATATGGTTTTTCCTTGGCTGAGTTGTAGTCTAAGACCAACATCATCATTGAAAATAGAGTTAGAGTATAAAATATTTCCCCATGAATTAAAATTTTTAACAAAATCTATTTTTTGGATATCAAAATTGGAATTAATAATTGTTGAATAAATAGCACTAAATTCGTTTATATTGTTTTCATTAATTGTATCATAGTAATAAAATCTAACGAAATCTTTTTCAGTTTTTAGCAATATTCCTTGGCTAGAGGGGATGTAATTGTTATTAACTTTAGTTTTTTGACCTTCTTTTGAAATAAAATAATTATCTCCATTTGATAATTGAGTATAACTGTTATTGTATAAAACATCACTATTTGCCCCATATTTAAAATAAAATACTTCTTCAGTTGTTTTAATTGCAAATAAACGGGTTTCATATACTTTTATTATTCCATTTGTTCCAGCTTTAGAAACATAATTAAATGAATAATTGGGATAAACAAAATCAAGTCCACTTACATTAAAATACATTGGAATATCTACTGAATAAACCATATTGGGTGTTAAGTTCATTTTGATAATGTTATTTTTTGTAATTGAATTGTAATATGTTGAACCTGAGTAGGTTGTTGATATTGAGTATTGTCCAGGATTTAAATTTATGTTTTGTTTTGCAATTCCATTTTCATCAGTTGTTTTAGAATATGAAATGCCATTTATTTTGAATATGACTGTTTTTCCAGACATTGGAAAACCATTGTTATCTTTTAGCAAGGCATTAAATGAGTATCCTTTGTCTCTGAAAATGATGTTATTTGTATTTAAGTTTACATTTAATTTTGTGGATGATAGAAGCATGGTTATAATTTTTGTGGGTCCATTAAAATTGTTGTATTGGTATGTTCCAGAGAATGTACAGTAAATATTGTAATTTCCAGTTTTAAAATTAATTTTTAATTTTGCTATGCCTTGAGTATCAGTTGTTCTGCTGTATGAAACGCCATTTGCAATAATATTTATATTAAAATTAGTTAATGGTTTTCCTGATGAGTCAGTTACTTTTGTTATGAAATATTCTCCTTTTCGATTGATAATAAATTTATCATATTTTATTAGAGTATTCTGTTTTAATACTGTGATATTATATGATTCTGAGAGTTTGTCATTATTATTTGTAACTGTAATTATATATTTTCCAGGATCAAGATTAATATTTATTTGTGCAACACCAGTTTTATCACTAGTTCTGTTGTAAAGCACTCCATTTATATTAAATGTAACAACAGAGTTTTTCAAACGATTGCCATTTCCATCAAATACCATAGCATTAAATTGTGAATTATTTTTGTATGATTTGATGAGATTGTTGCTTTGAATAGTGGAAATAATGTATATTTTATTGGTTGCTGTAGATGATTTATATTGGCTGTTTCCTGCAAATAATGTTGTGATAGTATAATTTCCAGGCCGTAAATTAATATTCAAGTAAGCATATCCATTATTGTCTGTCACACGACTATAACCTACTCCATTTATATTAAATATAACTCTTTCGTTATTTAATGGATTTCCATATGTGTCTTTTAAATGAACTGAATATTTTCCATTTTTATAGAAAAAAGCAGTATTGTGTCCACTTAGAACACTATTTTCTTGATTGTTGTTACTTTGAACTTCATTAATAATTAAATATGATTTGTTTGTGAGTTTATCTATCCCATAATATAATTCATATTTACTATTATTTTTTAAATCTTTGTTTAAAATTATATCAAAACATTCATCTTTGATGATAAAATTCTTTTGATTTGAAATATCTTTAAAAACTAAATTTGTGTTATTTGTTGACTTTATAAAATTATTTGTAACTTTTTGAAAGTCTTGGTTTAAATTGTAATCTGTATTATTAATTTTGATTTCAGTTTTATAATTATAATTTATATTTTCGTTTTCTGTGTTTTGAAGGGTTTCATTAATTTCACTGCCTGAAACACCAGAAATGAAAATAAAAAACAGAATAAAACTTAAAATTAATATATTTTTATTCATTAATTTCACATCATTTTATTTTAATAAAAGTACTTAGTAATATTAATAAAAATTAAAATACTACATATATTAATTTCAAATAAAATTATATAAATTTATCCAAATTTTTAATGAGTTATTATAATTATTCTTATTTGATTGTTATTATCTTGAATATATTCATAGTTTTAACATGTTGCTGATTATTATTAACTTTCTTTTTTTTATTTTGTGATTCCTGTGATTTCTGTGAATGGGATTGTTGTGAATTGGTGGAGTAGTATGAAGAATATGATTAATGCTATTGCTAAGTATAATATTTCTCCTTTTTTATTTCTATTTTCAAATGGTAAGTATTTGTTGATTTTGTTTGGGTATATTAGCCATATGAAGCAGGCTGTTGTGGATATTAGTAGTCCTATTATGTTTATTGGGGATGTTTCGTAGAGTCCTTGTGTGTATCCTAAATAGCAGCAGATAGCTAGTACTGGGAAATAGTAATTTGGTTCGTAACCAGCTTCATAGACAATTTCTCCATTTTCTTCTAAACTGGAATCGTTAAATGTTTTAAATTTAAGTCCTATTCCTAAAAATGGTAGTGCAAATATTGTTGCTATTAAAATGGATTTTATAATATTTATTTCAGCACACAAACATATCATAAGTATAGATAAAGATGTGGTTGAAAATCCTAAAATAGTAAATGCAAATATTTGATAAGAATATCCTCTAAAATTGTTAAAATTGTATAGGTGATATTTTTCATCTAATTCATCACTATAATATTCTATTAAGAATATTCCTCCTAATGCAAATAATAATAACAAGAATAATAAAAATCCAATCCATGTAAATGGTGATATTAGAATTGCTATTAATAAAAATCCTCCGAATAATTTTATAAATCTTTTTTTTACGGTTTTTTTATCTGAAAAATATTTTTCACTAATAGTAAATAAATTAAATAATTTTGTCATAGAATCACAGAGTAAATGCCTATTTGTAATTTAATAAACAATATCTTTGTAAGTATATAAAAATAATTAATTATATAGGGTTTTATATTAACTGGAACATATAATTATCTGTAGAAGGTGTAAAAAGATGGAAATAAATGAATTTCATATTAACAATATTTTAAAAGATATGGAAAAGAAGGATTATCAAGGTTATTTACTTGCACAATTTACGAATGTTCAATATATTTCAAATTATAAACCAACTAGTTTTGCGTTTTGTGTTATAAAAGAAAATCCAATTATTTATGCATCAAAAATGGATATGGAAATAGCTAATAAAACATCTACTATTGAGGTTAAAGAATTCGTTTCATTTTCAAATATGGTTGATGAACTTAAGAAAGATGGAATTTCTAATTTAGCTATTGAGCCAAGTTTAGTTTATAGTACTTATGAAAAGTTTAAAGATTCATTTAATATAAATTCAGAGACATTTATTGATACTCAAAGACAAATTAAAACTCCTGAAGAAATATCTAAAATTCAAAAAGCAACAGAAATTGCTCAAAAAGCATTTATTGATTTGGATATTTTAAATAATACAAATTCTGAAAATATTGTTGCTTTGGATTTGGATAATTTAATGAGAAAATATGGTGCTGAAAATAATTCTTTTGATACTATTGTAACAAGTGGATCAAATTCAAGTTTGCCTCATGCAGTTCCTCAAAATAAATCATTAGAACGTCCAATATTAATTGATTGGGGAGCAAAATATCAAGGTTATTGTTCAGATAATACTAGGACTATGGTTTATACAGAAAAACAAAATGAAATTTGTGATATTGTAGCTGAAGCTCATGATAAATCTATAAAAGCTATTAAACCTGGTCTTAAATGTTGTGAAATTGATAAAGTGGCTCGTGATATTATAAGTGAATATGGTTATGGGGATAAGTATATCCACTCAACAGGACATAGTGTAGGTTTGGATATTCATGAGATACCCACATTTTCAACTAGGGATAAAACAGTAATTGAGGAAGGTATGGTTATTACAGTTGAACCTGGAATTTATTTGGAAGATAATTTTGGTGTTAGACTTGAAGATACAATTTCTGTTGAAAAAAATAAGGGAAAAATCATAGGTGATTTGCCATTAATTATTGAATAATCCTTTTAAAATTGATTTAATTTATAACTAATATTTTATATATTTTAAAATAGTATTTTAGTGTATGGAATCTAAAATTATCTATTTATTATCTTTATTTTTGGAAAATAATCTTTCTGAAAAGCAATTATCTAATATCCAGGAATTTTTATTAAGTGGTGGTATTGAGATAGTTGCATCTAAATTTTTAGCTATTCTAATATTTTTTATTTTATTTGTAGATATTGTAATTGGAATTTTCATTGTAATTTTAAAAATACCTGATTTATCTTTATTTTTACCATTTTTAATTATTCCTATATTGGTTACATATGTTTTTATAAAACAAGAAAAAAGAGCTGCAGAAATTGAAAAATCAGCTCCTGATTTTTTAAGACAGCTTTCAGCTATGTTAAAAGTTGGTTTGAGTTTTGAGAGTGCTATGGAGGATTTATCTAAATATGGTGAAGGGCCATTATATGATGAAACACGAAGGGCAATTGCTGAAATAAGTGTTGGTAGAAACTTTGATGATGCTTGGATGGCTATGGCTCAAAGATTAAAATCAAGAGAACTTGAAAGGATTTTTACAATAATATTGGATGGTCGTAAAAGTGGATCAAGTATTTCAAATGTTATTTTCGATGTTTCAAATAATTTAAGGGATATTTTAGCATTAAAAAGGGAGAGAAAATCGTCGGTTATGATGGCAGTAATGTTTTTAGTGATTTCTGCAGTAATTGCTAGTCCTTTTGCTTTAGGAATGGTTAGTGTTTATTCTCAGTTTATGCAGAGTTTTGGAAAACAAACTCAGTTAATCATGATTGCTCCTTTTGCAGGACAAATTTATCTGGTAATTCATTCTGTTTTAGTTGGATTGATAATAAGTATAATTATGTATGGTGATGTTAAAAAAGGAATTAAATTTTCTATACCTTTAGCTTTTGGAGCTTATTTGATATTTTATTTAATTTCTAATTTTGCAGGAGCTATGTTTTTAAATTAGGTGATAATATGGTGGATAATAAAGGCCAAACTTCAGCAGAGTTTATTTTATTGATTGGTGGAATTATGGTAGTTGTTTTGTTAACTTTGACTTTTTATAGGAAATATATTGCTGGTTTATCTGGTGAAATTGGAGGTAAAGAAGTTTCTAACTTTAATAATAAGTTAGATTCTTTATCAAAGTATTTTACTTAGTAATATAAGGTATGGACCAAATAATGATTATTGCAATTAAACAAGAACTAACTATTGCTGGAGGATAGAATAAATAACCAATTATGTATCCAATTATAATTATGGCTATAGTTGCAATAAATTCATAATTTTTATCTAATGTTAACTGAAGTGCAATATTTCCTTTATCTGCTTTTTTCAAGCTTTCTGAAGTATAAATATATATTAAATTAACTAATATGAAATCTAATCCATATATTGATTGCGCAAAGAATGAATTAAAGTTATTAGCTACAAAACTTGTTAAATAGGGGAGTAATGATAGTATAAATATAGATAATCCACTTGACCATATAACTTTGTAATCAATATGATTTACAATGTTGAATAAATTGTTATGGTAGTTCCAATAGTTAAAACAGACGATAAAACTAACTAAATAAACAATGAATTCTAAATGTAATTCTCCAAAAGCTTCCCAACTTCCGTTTATAGGTGTTGGAATTTCTAAAACAATAATTGTTATTATAATTGCAAGAATCGCATCGATTAATGCTTCAAATCTTTCACTTTCCATTTTCAACACCTTTTCTATGAATTCTGGATATAATTATCCACATTATAACTGCAAGTAAACAGCTAATGTAAATTCCAGGAATAAAAACTGTGTAACTTAATGCAAATCCAATTAAAATTATTATTAATGGGATAGGATTTAGAGCATCATAATTTGCTTTTATTAATTTGTCATTATATGGATCACTTCTATGAACCGCTTTTACTGCTAAATTATAAACAATATTTACTGAAATAAACAGTAATCCAAACATGGTTTCACTAGCTATGGAATATGCATCCTGTGTTAACCATAATGTAAAATAAGGAATCAATGTTATTTCAAAAATCAGAATTCCATTTAATATTAATGCAGTATTATCAATATTTTCTACAATTTGAAATAAATTATGATTACTGTACCAAATATTAAATAATGTTAAAAAACTTATAAAATAAGCGATATAATATGTTTTTAATGCCAAAAAAGCCCCGATTGTTGCATTTTCTGGTTGGGGTATTTTAAGAACAAGTACTGTCATAGCTATTGCAATTATTGCATCAGCAAATGTTTCAAATCTAGCAGTTTCCATAATATTAATATTTGTTTTATTAATTACTTTAAATATATGTTTTTTAAATATAATTAAATAAGGTGATAAGATGGATATGTTAATAAATGGTAAACATGTTTCAGGTGATGATTTGGCAGAAGTTAAAAATCCATATTCTGGTGAAGTTATAGATACAGTACCCATTTCTCATTTAAATAATGTGGATTTAGCTATTGATGCAGCAGTTAATGCTAAAAATTCAATTCAAGAAATGTCTGCATTTAAAGTTTCAAATAAATTATATGCAGTTTATGAAAAATTAAAAGATGTCAAAGAAGAATTAGCTATATTACTTACAAAAGAAGTAGGTAAACCTATTAATGAATCTATTGGTGAAATAAATCGTTCAATTGAAACATTAAGGCTTTCAGCAGAAGAAGCTAAAAGAATTTATGGTGAAAGTGTTCCATTAGATGGCGGGATAAATGGTAAAGGTTTTTTTGCATTTACTCAAAGAGTTCCATTAGGTGTTGTAGCAGCTATAACTCCATTTAATTATCCATTAAATTTATCAATTCATAAAATAGCTCCTGCTATAGCATGTAAAAATACTGTAATTATTAAACCTCCATTAAATGCACCATTAACTGTAATGAAATTTGCAGAATTGGTAAATGAAGAGTTTCCAGATGGTGTTATTAATACAATAACTGGATATGGTTCTGAAGTAGGTGATGCATTAGTAACATCTCCGAAAGTAGATAAAATATCATTTACTGGAAGTGTGGCTACAGGTTTACTTATAGCTTCAAGAGCAGGAATGAAAAAAATTACTTTGGAATTAGGGGGCAATGATCCACTTATTGTCTTAAAAGATGCTGATATTGATAAAGCAGTTAAAGGAGTAATGAATGGTGTTTATTTAAATGCAGGACAGGTGTGTATGGGTGTTAAAAGAATCATTGTTGATGAATCCATAGCTGATGAATTCACAAAAAAATTAGTATTGGAAACTAAAAAAATCAAAATGGGTGATCCTATGGATAAGAATACTATTTTAGGGCCTCTTATTGATGAAAATGCTGCATGTATGGTTGAACAATCTGTTAATAATGCAATTGAATCTGGAGCTAAACTATTAACTGGTGGGAAAAGAAATGGTGCTTTTTATGAAGCTACAGTTTTAGATAATGTTACTTATGATATGGACGTTGTTGTAAATGAAACCTTTGGGCCAGTAGCACCAATAATCAGGGTAAAATCTGTTGATGAAGCTATTGATGTAGCTAACAATACAGAATATGGTCTTCAGGCAGGAGTGTTTACTGAAAGTTTTAGAGATGGTTTAAGATGTGCAAATGAAATTGAGGCAGGTACTGTTTTTGTAAATAAACAATCTACATTTAGAACAGATAACATGCCATTTGGTGGTTTTAAAAATAGTGGAACAGGAAAAGAAGGAGTGAAATATGCTGTGGAAGAAATGACTAAATCAAAATTAATTGGATTAAATTTGAGATAGATTTATTTTAAAAATGCTTCTACTAAATTACGTGTTTCATTGAGGGAGTCCATAGGAATTCCTTTTGGCATTTGTCCGAGTTCTCCTTCAACTTCTTTTAAAATATTTCCATTCATTCCAAGGAACATTCCTTCACTTGTAGTTTCCATAAATGATTGTGGTGGAAGTAATGAAACACCAACATTATTACCTTCTTTCACATTTAAATCATTAGTAACAACAGTTATAGCTCTTTTTCCTAAATTAACATTACAAATCATTAATGAATCTGCATTTGGATGTTTTGTAACACTCATTATTTCTCCAACTTTTATATCTATTCCAATAATTGGATCATTAATAGGGCCTAATGCTAAACGTTCTTTAAGGCCTAAAATAGAATCTATAAAAAATCTTACTTTAGCAACATTTTCTATTGTTTTTTCTTTTTCTTCTTTAGGAGCATTACTTATAAATGTTTTATTCCAACCATCTCCACCTAAACATTCAACAATTTTTTCACCTTTCTTGATTATTGATGTAACATCTGGTGAGTTAACGAGGTCATTTCCTTCAAGATAAGAATAACTTAATGACTGAAAATCACTGTTCATATTTTTAACAGTTTCAATAGCTAATTTTTTATTCCAATTTCCTCTAAATGATGCAGTTTGAATAATATTTAAACACTGTTCTCTTGCTTGGTTTGCTACTAAAATTCTATAATCTTTACTTGTGTCCCACAATTTATAGTCTCCTTTTTATTCTATTAAGATATTTATTTTAATAGATTATTATATTTTGTCCCTGTTTGCTTTATTTCGCTTAAAAATTTGATTATCATAAACTATTTATATTAACAAATTAATAAATTTAAAATAAGTTAATGTTATTATTTTACTTTAAATATAACACGAATTAGATTCATTGTTGTGGTGTATTAAATGGTAGAAGTTTCAAGTTTAAAAGAATTAGATATTTATACAGTAACAGGACATTATGTCGGAAGAGTGGCTGATGTAATTCTTAATATTAGGTTAGGAACAATTTCTAAATTACAAGTAAGGGCTATTGAACCAGAAAAAAAACAAGTAGGATTTAGAGATATTATGAGGAGAAGTTTTCAAGTTTCTCCAGAAGAAGAACACGATGCAAAATCTTTTAAAAATGATTTATTAACTATTGATTTTGATAAAGTTCAAGCTATTGGCGATATCATGTTAATTAATCCAAGGGACATGAAAAAAGTAAGGCATGAACCACCAATGACTGAAACTATTTCACCTAATCAACAAGCTCAAGTTCCAAAACCAGCAGAACACAAAGCACAAGCAGAATTTGAAAAATTCTAGGTTAGTTTTTCATCTTTTTTTTATTTTTATATTTTTTTATATTTTTAATTAATTTATTCTTTTTATTGTGATTTTATGAAAGTAGGAATTATAGGTTGTGGTGCTATAGCTAATATTATAGCTAGTAGCATTGTTCCAGAAGATAATAATATTGATATTGAATATTTTTATGATAATGACGTTGAAAGAGCAGAAAATTTAGCATCATTTGCTAATGGTGTAGCTATTTTAAATTTAGATGACATGTTGGATAAAGTGGATTTAGTTTTAGAATGTGCTTCTCCAGATTCTGTTAAAGAATATGCTCCAAAAGTTTTATCTCATGGTGTTGACATGATTATTATGAGTATTGGGGCATTTATGGATAAATCTTTTTATACTAAAGTAAATGATATCTGTAAAAAGAAAGGTACAAGAATACATCTACCTTCTGGTGCAGTTGTAGGATTAGATGGTATTAAAGCAGTTGCTAATTTTAATTTAGATGAAGTTAATTTAGTAACTCGTAAATCTCCAAGATCTTTAGGTAAAAATATTGATAAAGAAGAAGTTTTATTTGAAGGTAAAGCATCCGAAGCGGTTAAAGAATTCCCACTTAATATTAATGTAGCTGCAACTATAAGTTTAGCTTGTAATCAGGATATTAATGTAAAAATAATCGTCGATCCAAATGTGGATAGAAATGTTCATGAAATTACTGCAAAAGGAGACTTTGGAGAATTTAAAACAACTACTAAAAATTTCCCATGTAGTGCAAACCCAAAAACAAGTATGTTAGCAGCACTTTCTGCCATTAAATTACTTAGAAGTTTTAATGAAACTATTACTGTAGGAATGTAATTATGAAAGAACATGAAGTTTATAGGGATTTAAAAGTTCCAATAAACTCAAAAATTATTTTAAGATTAGATGGGAGGAGCTTCCATTCATTGTCCAGAAATTTAAATCTTAAAAAACCCTATGATGAAAATTTTGCAAAATTAATGGTTGATGTTTCTAAGGATTTATTTAATGAGTTTGCTCCTCTTTTTATTTACACTTTTTCTGATGAAATAAGTATTCTTTTAGATAGTATTCCCTTTAATGGTAGAATTGAAAAAATAAATTCAGTAATAGCTAGTTTTGCAGCTAGTTCATTTACCTATAACTTAAATAAACATATTACTAAACCCATTGCTTTTGATAGTAGAATTATTCCTATAGTAGATACAGATATTCCAAAATATTTTAAATGGAGACAAGATGAATCCTGGAGAAATTGTATAAATGCATATGGTATACACACTCTAAAATCAAAATATAATGATAAAGTAGCTAATGAAAAAATAAATGGATTGAAATCAAGGGATATTCATGAACTTTTATTTAATGAAGGAATTAATTTAAATAATATTAATAATTGGAAAAAAAGAGGAATAGCTATTTATAAAAAACATAAAAAGATTGTAGGTTATAATAAAAAGAAAAATAAAAACCAGGTGTCTTATCGTAACTGTTTATTTGTTGATTTGGAAATCCCAATTTTCAACGAAAACTTTTTTAAGGATATAAATATAATTTAATTGTGATATTATGAGTTTTCTTTCAAAATTATTTAATACAGATAATGATGAATTTAATGAAGTTAAGGTTGATAAAGAAGTCCTTGAGTCTGTAATTTATTATGCTAAGAAAGCTTATCCTAATGAGTTTTTAGCTTTTTTTGATGGTAAAATCAAAGATAAAGTACTTTATATTACTAGTTTAATTTTTGTACCTGGAGAAACTTGTGATGTTGGAGCAGTAGTGCATACAGAAATGTTACCACCTAATTTAAAGTATTGGGGTTCAGTTCACTCACACCCAGGACCTAGCGCACATCCATCAGGAGCTGATTTGAAAACATTCTCAAAAAATGGCTTATTTCACATGATTGTTTGTCTACCATATAGTTTAGAAACATTTATGGCTTATGATAAATATGGGGAACCTATGAATTATACTGTAGGGGATTATAGTGATGAAATTGATGGAGACATTAGTGAATTTTTTGATGAAGATGATATCTTAAAAGATGGTGAAGAATTAAAACCAGGATTTTTTGATGACGAAGATGATTTTGATTTGGAAGATGAAGATATAGGCCAAGAATATAGGGAATATGAAAACAGAACTCAAAACAGTAATCCTACAATAATATCTAATATTGAATTACCTCAGCTTTCTGATGGTGATAATATACAAATAGAACTAGACGAAAACGGAAATATTAAACGTATTTATAAAATTCCAAAAGACGAATAAATCTATAATTTTTTATTTATTTTTAAAACCTAATTTTACTAATTTTTGAATTTTTTTAGTATCTTTCTATAAGAAGTATACGTACTCACTTCAGATTTAGAAAAAAGTGTTATGACTTATTTATCAAATTAGTAATTTTAGGAAATTTTCATCATCAGTTCATAATACTTTTTAAATTCATTAAAAGAAAAAAAATCTAATGTGTTTAAATAGTATGAAAAAGAAAATAAAAAAAACAATGTACGCTTCTTATAGGAAGATACTTTTAAAATTTAATTTAATGATGTGGATGTTCAGGGGATTATTTTGTAGATGTAAGGTCTGTGGATGTTACTATCAATTTCGCAAAAATTGGGGAGATATAGATGTATGTTTATGATATTATAATGAAATATACTAATAAAGAAGGAGAATTATCTGAGACATGTGAGCAGTTTCAGATAGAAAATGGTAAATTGATGTGGATTGATGGGGATGGGGAACCATCTCCAGTTCAATCAGGGAGGGCAGAATGGACTTATTCAGATGAGTACATGGATAAAGTATTCACAGAATTTGATGAACGAATTGAAAAATTAGATTTACTTAAATTAGTGGATAGTATGGATGAAGATGAATTAATGATTTCTAATGATTTGTTCATTGTGAGGAATGAATTTGTATCATCCACTCCCGCAAACAGCCATTTACCATACTAATGATTTATTTATTGTGGGAGGATGAATTATGGGTGAGTTAGAAATCAAAGACTTAAAATGAGTTTCACTCATTGTTCAGGTGAGTGGGATGATTTGCCATATTCTTAGTCAAACCCATGAAATCTATTAAGTCTTAGGATAGGTTTTTATATTGGTGGAATTTTCAAGACTCTGATGTGCAAAAGGAAGGGGGTCATTCTTTGAAAGAAATTGGGGGGGGGGAATTTGCCTCCTTGAAGTAGATTATCTGCTTGAATATGTGAGGCTATGCCTTATCATGGTGGATTAACTACATCAAAAGAGGAGGCATAAATTTATGCCTTATACTTTTGACGTGGAATTACATGACTTTATTAAGAGTCATAAAAAAGGATGAGTTAATGGAGAAATGCATTGTTTGTCTTCTGAAAAACTATAATGTACAAAATTGGTAAGAACTTATCTGTAGAAGAAGTATTAAGATGTCTTCTGAAACTGTTGATTTTGTTAAAAATCAGAATTAACTTATTTTTAAATTAATAATATGCTATGTACTTTTTACGTGAATTCTTATTTTAACTTCAAAACTGTTGCAGATAACAACATTTATATGTGGATTTTTATAAAATATTTATATCAATAAAATCAATTGGGGTTGAAAGTAAAATGGTTAATGATGTAATATTTGGTTTTGGATGTATGAGACTTCCACAAACAGATGAAAATGATCCAACAAGTGTAGATCAAGAAACATTTAATAAAATGGTTGATTATTATATGGAAAATGGATTTAATTATTTTGATACTTCTTATGCATATCATAATGGATACTCAGAGATAGCTATTAAAAAAGCAGTAGTTGATAGGTATCCTCGTGAATCTTATCAAATAGCAGATAAAATGCCAACATGGTTACTTACAAAAGAAGAGGATAATGAAAAGTTTGTTAATGAAATGCTTGAGCGATTGGGAATTGATTATTTTGATAAATTTTTCATACATAATATTAATGCAGCATGGCTTCCAAAAGCAGAGAATGCAAATTCATTTGAATATATTAAAAACATGAAAAAAGAGGGTATTGCAAGAGAAATAGGTTTTAGTTTTCATGATGATTCAAAATTACTCAAACAATTTTTAGAAGAATATGGTGATATTTTTGATTTTGCACAATTGGAACTTAATTATTTAGATTGGGAAGATCCAATTATTGAGGCTCGTAAATGCTATGAATTATGTGGACAATATGGATTGGATGTTTATGTAATGGAACCTCTTAAAGGAGGGGTTATAATAAACACTACTGATGAAATTAAAGATGATTTTAAAAAATTCAATCCTAATGAAAGTATAGCTAGTTTTGCTTTAAGATTTTGTGCATCTTTAGATAATGTAAAAGTAGTTTTAAGTGGTATGAGTAACATGGAAAATACTATTGAAAACTGTGATACTTTTAAAAACTTTAAAAAATTAAATGATGATGAATTTGAGTTTTTAGCTATTGAAGCTGAAAAATTAAGGTTAAGTGTAGCTATTCCGTGTAGTGGATGTAATTATTGTGTTGAACATTGTCCTGAAGAAATTCCGATTCCTGATTTCTTTAATATTTACAATACTAAAAAACAACAGGAAGATTCAGATATCTATACTGCATATTATCATAAACTAGCTAATGAAAAAGTTCCAGCTAGCAATTGTACTTATTGTCAAACGTGTATAGATTATTGTACTCAAAAAATAAATATTCCTGATGAACTAAAGAATGTGGATGAAATTTTTAAAGAAGGTTTTAATCCTTATAGTAGATAAAATTTGATTTTATAATTAAAATATTAAGATATCTATGATATCTTTATTTTTTTTTAAAAAATTAGTAAAATAATCATTTAAGATTATTTTAAAGAATGGAAAATAAAAAACAATATGGTGAAATAATTGTTTTTTATTATAATTCTAATCCAATTGCATCATAGACATTGTCTAAGTCTTGGATTTTTTTGATTATTTCTTTTGGAATTTCTTTATCGAGGGTTAAGATCATAATTGCTCTACCGCCTTTTTCATCTCTTCCTACTTGCATAATTCCAATATTAATTCCGTATTCTCCTAATGCGGTGCCAATTTTACCGATGCTTCCAGGGACATCTTCATATTTAGCTATGAACATGTGGCCTTCTGGTTTTACATCTACCCAGTAATCATTTACTTTTAAGATTTTAGGGTCATGTAATGTGGTACCTTCTGCAGAGAATTCATCGTCTTCACTTTTAGCAGTTACTTTAATTAAAGAATCATATCCTTTTGAATTTTCAGTTTTACCTTCTGTTACAATGATTCCTCTGTTTTTAGCTACAAGTGATGCATTTACTGCAGTAACTGGTGAGCTTAAAAATGGATTTACTGCTCCTTGAAGCACAGTTCTAGTTAACATTTCAAGGTTGTCAATTTTGGATAATTCTCCAGAGTAAATAACTTCAATTTCTTTGATTTTTCCATTTACTGCTTGTGAGATGAAACTACCTAATTTTTCACATAATTCTAAGTAAGGAGTTACTTCTTGATAGGTGTTTCTATCAATACGTGGGAGGTTTAATACATTTTGCGGTGTTCCTCCATTAATTAAATCGATAATTTCATCAGCTACGATAATAGCTGCATCTCTTTGTGCTTCTTTAGTTGAAGCTGCAATGTGGGGTGTTAAAACAATATTGTCAAGTTCAAATAATTTGCAGTCTTCAGCAGGTGGTTCTTGTTCATATACATCTAAAGCAGCTCCACCGATTTTGTTGTTGGATAATGCTTCGTATAATGCATCTTCATCTATGATTCCACCACGTGCACAGTTTGCAATAAATGCAGTATCTTTCATTATTTCAAATTCTTTTGTTGAAATTAAGTGTTTGGTTTCTGGAGTAAGAGGTACGTGGATTGTAATGAAATCAGCTTTTTTAAGAACGGTTTCTAAATCAGTTAATTCTACACCCATTTGTGTAGCTACTTCTTCAGGTAAGTATGGATCATATGCAACAGCATCCATTTCAAATGCTTTGCATCTGTTTACTACTTGGGAACCAATTCTACCCATTCCGATTACACCAAGAGTTTTGTTTCTAAGTTCTACACCCATGAATTTTTTCTTTTCCCATTTACCATCTTTTACAGATTTATCAGCAATTGCTGATTTACGAGCAAGACTAAGTAATAATCCCATGGTATGTTCTGCTACAGTAATTGATGTTGATTCAGGAGAATTAACTACCATAATACCTTTTTCAGTAGCTGCATTTAAGTCTATGTTATCTACTCCAACACCTGCTCTAGCAATTATTTTAAGATTATCTGCTTTGTCAATAATTTCTTTGGTAAGTTTAGTTCTACTTCTTACAATAATTCCTTCATATTCATGAATTGTATTTGCTAATTCTTCAGGAGTAATTGTAGTGTCTACAACGACTTCTGCTGCCTCCTTCAAATTTTCAATACCTTTTTCATTAATTGCATCTGCAATAAGTACTTTCATTATTTCACCATTTTGATTTAATTTTATTTATATTAGAAAAATTTATTAATTTATGATATTAATAAAATAAATACTGATTAAAATTTTATATTTCTTTATATTTAAAATTTTAATTATTTTACTTAAATTTAGGAGGTTTCTTATCATGGTGTCTATTAATGAATTTCCAATAGCAACTGCAAATGAAATACCTGGTTTTAAGATTATTGAAACAAAAGGTTTTGTGTATGGTTTAACTGTTAGAAGTAGAGGTGTAGGTGGTCAGGTATCTGCAGGTTTACGCTCTTTAGTTGGTGGGGAAATTAAAGAATATGTTTCTATGATGGAGGATTCTAGAGATGAAGCATTACTTAGATTAATTGAACATGCTAAACAGTTAGGCGGTAATGCTATTGTTGCAGTTCGTTTTGATTCAAACGATATATCTAATGTTATGCAAGAGATTTTGGCTTATGGAACTGCAGTTGTAGTTGAAAAAGATGAGTAAATCTGGTTGTGATTTTATTTTTCAAGATGATTTTAAATTTAAAAATAAATCTATTCCTAAAATGATTTTAGGTAATGCTCCATTTATTGCAGAACCATATTTTGGTCATAGGGCTAGGTTATATGATTTGGATTTACATAGGAATCCTAATGCAATAGCTGATGTAATTGTTGAAGCTTATAATAATGGTGTTAAATCTATTAATTTAGTTAACGATGCTGTATTAATTGAAGGATTTGAAATTGCTTTAGATGATGGCTGTGAAATGAAAGTTGTAGCTACTATTGGTAAATCTGATGTGGATTATATGAATCCTAATTATGATGTGGCTAAAGAAGTGGATTGGGATGATGATATTGGGTTGTTTAGTAATTATGATTGTCCTTTAATGCTTGTTGATGAGTTTATTGTCGATGGTTATGACTGGAATTTAACTGCTGATATTTTATCTCAAATTAATAATGTACAATCTGCATCAGGTTTAATAACAGCGTTTCCAAATAAAACCACTGATTTATTGATTGATAATCCTATTTTAGATTTGTTTGATTATTATATGCTTCCAATTAATAAATTAGCTTATATGATGGATATTCCTTCATTTTTGCCTAAAGAAAGGGAAGAATTTAAAAATAAAGTTAATAAATTAAATAAAAAAATAATTGCTACTCGTGTTTTAGCAGCAGGAATTTTAAAACCAGATGAAGCTTTTGATTTTTTAAACACATTAAATTATGTTGATTTGGTAACTGTAGGTGTAGCCAGTAAAGAAGAAGCAAAAGAAGATTTTACAATATTGAAAAATATTTAATCTTCTTCAAAATCTATTATTTCATAATTTTCGAATGGAACTAAGTTTTTTTGCTTAAGTTCAAGGTTTAGACTTTCTAAACCTAATTCTAATTCTTTAATATTCTTATTTGAAGGTTTTTTTCCTGTAATCTGTAAATATTGTCTTGGGTTAATTTCACAAAATTCACATTTAAAATTACAGCATCTATCTTTTTCTTCGCAGCCATATCCTTCTTGGTCTTCTTGAGTTCCAATTACAATATCTTCAAGAATCCTAGAAACTCTTGAATCTGATGCGAACATAGCTATTTTTTGAGAATATCCACAAATCCCAATAGCTTTTTGCCCTCTAAAGTTACAAATCCATTTAATCGGATAATCTTTAATTCCTTCAATTTTTAAATTTTCCACCATATTATCACTAATTATCTTTTCTTTCTTTAATCATTTTTAATAATTCTGCAGGATTTTCAAATTCTTTTAATTCCCAAGATTTAATTACTGGTATTGTTCCAAGTGAATCTTTTATTTTATCATTATTTATTATAAACACTGGTTCTGATGAGGTAATCATTGATAAATCTTTTAATGGAATAGCCATTCTTTTCAATGTTTTTTCACTTCTATTTTTTTCAACGTTAGTTAATAATGATGTTTTGTTTTTAGATTCTTTCATTTTTGCTACAGCATCAAAAGGACTTTTATTTGTAGATAATATTCCATAACCGAGTTTGGATAGTTCATCTGCGCCTTCAATATTGCTATATTCAATATCTTCTTTTATAGTTGGTTTTAGTAAATCAATATCTAAAGTTACTTTTGTATTTAATATTTCCTCAAGAATCATCGCTGTTTCTGTGTTTGCTCTTACAATTTCATTTTCATATTTATACATGGTTGCTCGTGATACGTGAGCTAAATCTGCTAAATCTTTTAATGAAAGAGAATATTCTTCACGATATTGTTTTATAATATTTCCATCTACTTTAACAAAGTATCCTCCCCTGTCTGCGAGAATTTCAGGATATTCTTTGTAAATTATCATGTTTTTTAAGGTTTCAAAACTGATTGCTGGAATGTCATATCTTTCGTAGATTACTCCGTCTTCCAATATTCCATTTCTTGACTTTTCACCAATTATGATGGGTGAAGCAAGAAAAATATTAGCTAATTGTTTCATTTCATGAGCATTTGCTTCATTAATGCTGTCTATATTTAAAAAAGTTTTTAAAAGTAAAATTAATAAGTTTTTACGTGCTACAAGGTCAAAAGAACCTTGATCGTAAATGTTAGATGTTTTATAACCTTCGGAGGTTAATAAATTATCTATTTCTTGTAGCATTTTACTTCGATTTAACATAACTTAATCCCTCGGTCTAAATATATGTTTATATTATAGTTTTTTATATATTATAAAATAGGTGATTTTAATTAAATATTTGCATATTGGAATTGATGATACAGACTCTCCAGAGGGTATGTGTACTACTTATTTGGCCTGCCATATTATTGATGAATTAAAAAAAGCAGGTATTGATATTGTAGGTTTTCCACGTTTAATTAGGTTGAATCCATTTGCAAGATTTAAAACACGTGGAAATGGCGGAGTCTCTTTTAAAATCTTGAATGATGAAAAAGTAGATTTAGCTAAAAAAATAGTTTTAGATGAGGTAGAAAAATTAGCTATGTTTGATTGTGACAATACAAATCCAGGGGTTATTTTTTATGATGGTGAAATAACTAAGGAAATGGTTGATTATTCTTTTAAGGCAATTTATTCATTTATTGCTATTGAAGAAGCTGAAGCTTTTGGTAATTCTATTGGTTGTGAAATTCATAAATTTAAAAAAGGCAGAGGGATTATTGGATCTATTGCAGCTATTGGTTTACCTTTAGATGATTTTACATATGAATTATTGGCATATAGAATACCTGAAAATCAGGGTACTAAAAGACACATTGATTATGATTCTGTTTATTTGATGGATAAAGAAACATTTCCTGAAACTTTTGAAAATATTGATTATAATGAAGATTATATAGCTATCGAACCAAAAACACCATGTCCGGTTTTATATGGTATTAGATCAAACACAGTTGAAGCACTTAAAAAAGCTAAAGACATAGTTAAAGTTGAAGAAACTGTTGAAAATTATTGTATTTTTAAAACAAATCAACATACTGATATGCATATTCAAAAAGTGGATAATATAAGTTCTATGAACCAATTTGGTTGTTATGAGGTAGTTGGAACTGTAAAAAATAGACCAACTGTTATTGATGGGGGGCACATGTTTTTTTATATCTTCGATGAATCTGGAGAGATTGAATGTGGGGCTTATGAACCAACTAAAAATTTTAGAAAGATTGTCTCTGATTTAATGCCTGGAGATGTTATTAGAGTATTTGGTGGGATTGGAGAACAAAATACTTTCAATATTGAAAAGTTTCAAGTGATTAAATTAAAGGATATTGAATATAAAAATCCTGTTTGTAAATGTGGAAAAAGAATGACTTCTGCTGGGAAAAATAAAGGATTTAAGTGTAAAAAATGTGGAAATAAAATTAAGTCCAATAAAAAAGTTCCTATTAAAATTTTCAGAAATTTAAAAAATACTCAATTCTATGAAACACCGGTTTCTGCAAGGCGTCATTTATCAAAACCTATTTGTAGAATGGATTTGTAGTTATAAATTTATCTACTTTCTTATTTTTAATTTTTAATCAGTATTTGTTCTTATTTTGTTGTTCTTATTTGGTGAATTTTATTTTAATTTTTTAGGGGTTTTTGTTCCTATTGGAGGAATTATTGAGCGTTAAATAGTATTAATTTATATAATATGTTGATTTATGTAATAAATAATAAGTATTGTATTAATACAATTTTATAAATGGATGGAGTGGGCACAGATTAGTGATAAAGATAAAAAAGTTGGGGAGACAGAACATATATATAGAGATAAGACTGATAAAACAATTTTACGTAAAGCTCCTTGGAAAGATTACAGATTGCATCTTACTGTAGTGGCTTTAGTTATTATTTCTGAAATTATTGGTCCTATTAAATTTAATATTACAAAAGATATTTGTGTTATTATTATGCCATTGTTATATGCTATGGTTTTAGGTTTAGCTTTGTTTTTATTAAAACCTGTTAAATGGATTGGTAAAAAACAAGCTAAAATTGCAGAGAGTGCCATGTTATTGTTTATTGGACCGTTGATTGCAAAATTAGCAGTAGCTAGTGGTCAGTCATTCCATATTTTACTTGATGTAGGTCCAGCATTAATATTACAGGAATTTGGTAATTTAGGAACTGTATTTTTAGCACTTCCAGTAGCATTACTTTTAGGATTTAAAAGAGAAGCAATTGGTATGACTAATTCTATTGGTCGTGAAACAAATGTTGCAATTGTAATTGATAAATTTGGTTTTGATTCTGCTGAAACAAGAGGAGTTTTAACAGTATTTATCATTGGAACTGTTATTGGAACTGTTTATATTAGTTTCTTGTCTTGTTTATGCGTGTCAGTTTTACCACTTCACCCTTATGCGTTTGCTATGGGTACTGGTGTAGGTAGTGCAAGTATGAATGCAGCAGCATTAGCTCCATTATTAAGTGCTTTCCCAGCTAGTATGAGTACAAATATTGAAGCATTTGCAGGTTTCAGTAATTTGATTTCATTTTGTATTGGAATTTATTTCTGTATATTTTTAGCTATTCCATTAGCTGAAAAATTATACAATTTACTTGAACCTAAAATTGGAAGAGAAACTTCTGTTTCATATATGGGGGAGGATGAATAATGGTTGATATAATTGATGGTAGTGAAACAGTTTCAACTCATGGTATAACTAACTGGATTTTATTACTGCTCATATTCTCAATAATTACAGTCATTGGGAATTGGGTAGGTTATAAACATCCTATTACAGATTCACTTGTTGGAATGTTAATTTTATCTCTTATAACTTTGGCAGGATTATTGCTTGAGAGATATTTGCCTTTTAATATTTCTTCAATTATTTACATAAGTCTTATTGGTATTGCGGTTTCAGTACCTATGATGCCGACATCAGCATTTGTAGTTAAATATGTAGGTCAAGTAGAGTTATTATCTATTGTAACTGTATTTTTAGCATATGTTGGTATTGGTGTTGGTAAAAATTGGGAACAATTTAAGACTATGGGTTGGAGAGGAATGATAGTAACTATTTGTATCATTACTGGAACTTACCTTGGATCAGCATTTATTGCTCATATTGTTTTAGTTATGTCTGGTACTCCTTGGTGTTAAATTTTTAACACCAATTAAGTTAACTATTTAAGATTATTTTTACTACTTATTATTAAGGTGTTTTATGTTTTTACAAAATATTTCCAAGTTTATATCAAATTATCATTATGAACAAGCCTCTAAAGAAACCATTAATGTTGTTAAAGCTGCTTTTATTGATTTTTTAGGAGTTACTTATAGAGGTTCAAAAGAAAACTCTTCTAACATTGCTTTCAATACCATGACGGAATTATTTTTTGGAAATATGACTTTTGAGTTAGAGGCATCTGTTCTTGGAATGCCAAATTTTAAAACGAATTTATTAAATGCTGCTTTTTTAAATGGTATTTCAGCTCATACTTTAGAATTGGATGATGGTCATAGGGGAGCTCAACTTCATTTAGGTGCTGTTGTTTTTCCAACTGCTGTAGCTATTAGTGAAGCTTATGATTTAGATGGTGTACGTTTTTTAGAAGCAGTCATTGTTGGTTATGAAGTAGGAATAATGTTAGGTAAGATTGTTAATCCTGAACATAGGAACAATGGATTTCACACGACGGGAACAATTGGAACTTTTGTTGCAGGTGCAGTTGCTTCTAAATTATTAAATCTTGATGAAAAACAAATTTTAAATACTTTAGGTTTATGTGGAACCCAAGCAGCAGGTCTTTTGGAATCTGATCATGGTGGAAGTATGGGTAAAGTACTTCATGTTGGTAAAGCAGCATATAATGGGATTTTATCTGCTTTTCTAGCTTTAAATGGTTTTACTGGTAGTGAAACAATTTTTGAGGGTGATGAAGGATTTTTTAAAACAATGGTTTCTGGAGGAGAATTTTCTTTAGATATTGCTTTAAAGAATATTGGTGAAGTCAATGTTAGGGATATCTATTTTAAGAAATATCCATTTTGTAGGCATTTACATTCATCAATAGATACTATTTTAAAGTTAAAATCAAGTATTGGTGAAGAGTATAGCCATATTAAAAATGTAATTATAAAGACATATGATATAGCTGCTCAACATGATAATTATAATCCAAAAAATGTTGAAGAATTAAAACAAAGTTTGCCTTATGCTGTAGCTATTATGCTGGTTTGTGGTGAAATTAATTTAGATGATTTGAATCAATTAATTGAATTTGGATTACTTGATAGTTATTCAACAGTTGATAAAGTTAACAGTATTAAAGAATTGGCAAATAAAATAATTATTGTTTCTGATAGTGGATTGGATGATTTATATCCAGATAAAAGACCTTCAAATATTATTATAAAGTTAGATGACCATTTTAGAGGGGGAATATTTCAAAATATTGCTTTATTGCCTAAAGGAGATTTTGAAAATCCATACCAATTGAATGAATTAATTGATAAATTCAGAAGTCTTAATCCAAATTTTGATTTAAATAAATTACTTGTTATTGATAATATTGAAGAATATTCTATTAAACAAATTATTGAAACATTAAATGAGTAGATATTATGAAAGAAACTAAAGAATTTTTAGAACAATTGGGAATTAAACAACCTTTCACAGATTTCGAATCATTTAAACGTTTTAATGATGGTGGACAATATCGTTTTGAAGTTCCAGGAATTCAATCTCCAAAGATAATGGAAACATTACTTAAAGAAGCTTCTAAAAATGATATAACTATTCATCGTATTACTCAAACTAAAGGAATAATGTTGTTAACTGATGAAGAAATTTTGGAAATGGTTGATTTAGCTAAAAAATATGAATGTGAACTTTTTTTATCTGTTGGTCCAAGAGCTACTTATGATACTAGTGCTACAGTTCACACTAAAGAAGGAAGCAGAATTGGTTACAGATTAAGAGGTTATGATAATTTAGTTTATGCTATTGAAGATGTTAAAAGAGCAGTTAATTTAGGAGTTCGTGGAATATTATTGTATGATGAAGGTTTATTGTGGGTTTTAAATCAAATGAGAAAAGCAGATGAACTTCCGAAATCATTACACTTTAAAATGTCTGCACATACTGGTCATGGAAATCCTGCATCTGCAAAACTACTTGAAGAAAATGGGTTAAATTCATTTAATCCAGTTAGAGACTTGCAAATACCTATGATTGCAGCTATTAGAAAAGCAATTTACATGCCTTTAGATTTACATACTGAAAATCCAAAATCTACTGGTGGATTTATTAGACATTATGAAGTTCCAAATATTATTAAAGTAGCTTCTCCAGTATATTTAAAAACAGGAGGTTCAGTAGCAGCATCTCATAATTGGAATACTTCTGAAAAAGAAGCTATTGCTCGTATAAAACAGGTCAAATTAGTTAAAAGAATGATTGATCGATATTATTGTGATGCAATAGCTTCACCTAAAGGCTCTAAAGATTTATCTATTCCTGAGTGATTGTATGGACATAATAGATGATGTTTCAAATACAATAATTAAAGCCAGTACAAATTTATCTAAAGATAAACATGATGCTTTAAAAAAAGCTATTTCTATTGAAGATAATGAAAATGCATTATGGGCTTTAAATCAAATTCTGGAAAATTATAATGTAGCTACTAAAACTAAATTTCCTTTATGTGATGATACTGGAATTCCTCATGTAATAATTGAAATTGGTGAAAAAAGAGAAATTACTGGTGAATTAATAGCTCAAATTAATGAAGGGATAGAAAAAGGTTTAAATAAGTTACCTGCTCGTCCTATGGCAGTTAAAGGTAATGATATTGAAAGAATTGAACAGTCTAGTGGATTGTATGATGCTCCGGGTAAAATGAAACCACCTTCTTTTTTAATAGATTCATTTGAGGATGATTCAACATATAAACAAAATATTGATTCTGACACATTGAATATTCATTTTATTTTAGAAGGTGGAGGTCCAGAAATAAGGGCAAAGACATATAGGGTATATCATAAGAGATCTTCTAAAAATGTAATTAATACTGCTGTTAAATGGTTGGGTGATTCACTTAAAATGTTGGGATGTACACCATCAATTCCAGTTATTGGGATTGGACGTACGCATTATGAAGCATCATCATTATTGTTAAAATCACTTGTTTATGGTAATTTAAATTCTCAAAGTGATTTGGAACAATATGTAACTCAGGAATTAAATAAAACAAATATCGGTCCTTTAGGTTTTGGTGGAAAAACAACTGTTTTAGGTTCATTTGTCAATGTGGGTAATCAAAGGGCAAGTGGAGTTAGGATTGTTTCAGTTAGACCTTCTTGTTTTGTAGAACCTAGAGTTGCAACATTAAATTTATAATATATTATAATTATAGTTAAATTATTAAATTAAGGAAATTAAAACAATGTCAGATAATAATTTTAAAATTAATGAGCATTTGTTAAGAACAGCTATTTCTAATGTAGAGCCTAATAAACTTGTTACTAGAGGATATAATCAAAGAGATTTGATTGAAAAAATTAGATATAGTGACATGGTTTTTCTTCTTTTAAAAGGGAGATTGCCTTCAATAAAAGAAGGAAAATTATTTAATCATGTTTTAGTTTCTTTTTGTGATCATGGGGTTACTCCACCAAGTACTCAAACTGCAAGATTAGTTACTTCTTCAGGATCTCCATTAAATGTTGCTGTAGCAGGAGCATTATTATCTTTTGGACATAAACATGCAGGAGCTATTGAAAAAACCATGGAATTATATCAATCTAAAATTAACTCTTTAATGTTAACTGGTGATGTGGATATTGACAATAAACAGATAGCTAGTTTAGCTATTGATATTTACAATGAATATGTTGGGAAAAATACTAAAATTCCTGGTTTTGGTCATAGATATCATGATATTGATCCAAGGGCAGATAAATTAATGGATATTGTTATAAAAGAAGGTTGTGTTGGTCCTCATGTTAAATTAGCATTAGCTATTGAAGATTTGCTTTATCAAAAGAAACATATTCATTTAAATGTTGATGGGGCAAATGCAGCAATACTATCTGATTTAGGTTTTGACCCATCATTAGGTTTAGGTGTTTTTATTATAGGTCGTGTTCCTGGAATTATTGCACATATTCATGAGGAAAATCTTGATGAGGATGAATTTAGACGTTTTTGTGACATTGAAGATATTATTTATGAAGGGCATGGAAAGTGAGAATATGGAATTTAAAGATGTAATTGATAAAAGATATAGTGTAAGAGGATATTTAGATAAAGAAGTTGAACAAGAAAAACTTGAATATGTATTAAATGCAGCTACTATTGCACCTACTGGAAAAAATTTACAACCGTTCAAAGTATTTGTAATTGATACTAAAAAGAATAAAGAAGCATTATCTGAAATTTATGGGGCTGGATGGTTTGTAGAGGCACCTTATGTTTTATGTGTTGTTGCTAATGTTAAAGAATCTTGGACAAGACCATGGGATGGAAAAAATATAGCTGATATTGATGCAACAATTGTGATGGATCATATTATTTTAGCAGCTACAGATGTGGGTCTTGGAACTTGTTATATTGGGGCATTTAAGGAGGATAAGGCTAGAATCTTCTTAAATTTAAGTGATGATGAAATACCTGTTTTATTTACTCCATTAGGTTATGCAAATGCAGAACCTAGAGAAACTCCAAGAAAGAAACTTGATGAATTTGTAGAATATATTTAGATTTAAATGAAATTATTTATATTAAAAGCAGAAAATTCTAAAGACATGGATAAAATTTCTGAAGAATTATATCAAAATAAATTTAAATTAGTCCAACAGGAAAAACATTATATTTTAATGAAAAGGAAAAGATATGGGAATTATGCTGCACATATGTTTTTCTTATTTTTCGGATTGTTTGTATTCATGCCTTTACTTATAGCTAATGTTGTCTATTTTGCATATAGTTTACTTTGGACAAGTCCTAATGTTTTAATAACTACTGAAACTGCTGCTGAATCTGGAGAATCTTTGGAATTTGATACAATGGAAGATTTATTGGAAAAAGCTAATGCTATGTTTTAAATTATTTAATAATTTTTTCTACAGTATAATCTTCTATTTTTCTTATTATTATTGGTTCATAAGTGGATATAGGATTATATTCTGATTCTTCACCTATTTTTGCTTCGATTAGTACTTGATTAGCAGTAGGTTCTGATAAAAATATAAGTAAATCAGATATGAATTGATTATATTCTTCTTGAAGGGTTAAATCATTAAATTTAAGTTGGGGTATTTCATTAGTCCAGATATCCTCTCCAAGACTAAATTTTTTATCATTAATTTTTCTATTTTTGGTTTCAGCATCTAAAATTAATGTAAAATGTTTGTTGTTTATAGTCCATACACTTCTATCCATTTTTCATCATCTCTTATCTAAAGTATTTATTATTAAATATATAAATACCATAAAGTTTAAAATGAATAATCATGATTAAAGTTAAAAATATTAAATTATTAGGAATTTTATTAGCTATTTTGTTAATATTTTTGGGGATTCGTTCTTTGTTTACTCAGGAAATAACTAATGATAATATTGCTAGTGCAATTATTCTGGTTTTAATTGGAATTGCTTATATTATTATTGTAGCTAAACCTGAATGGGCTAAAGCAGTTTTCTTTTTTGAAGGTATTATTATTGGAGTAAGTGGATATTCATTACTTGCAATTCCATATAATTATTTGCTTGGTATTGTTGGCCTTATAATTGTTGCAATAGCTATTTTGGCATATTTACAAAAGTTACCTATGTCTATTTTAAAATATTTTTATAGGTAAATTTTCTTTTTTTCATTGGATTATATGGTAATTGTTTAAGGTATATATTAATTGCTTTAAAAATTTTGAACAATTTATATATTCCTTGTGTTTTTCTTGTTTATTATTTTTATGTATCTTTATTCATTTATTTTTTCCTTAAAATCAAAAATTAGGTGTTGCTAAAGACAAATAGTAAAACATATATATGTTTCTGAATAAAGATTAATATACCATGGTGATTAATTATGGCAGAGATATCAGAAGCTATCGCAATGATAAAAAACGCTGAATCTGATGCTGAACAACTTATTCTTGATTCAGAATCCAAATCTGTGGACATGGTTAATGAATCAAAAATAAATGCTGAAAATATTATAAATGAGGCAAAAAAAGTAGCAGAAGAGGAAGCTAAAAATACTGTTTTTGATGCAGAAGACAAAGCTAAAAAAGAAGCACAATCTATTGCTAAAGATGGGGAAGCTAATGTAGCTTCATTAAAGAATAAAGCTATGGCAAATGTAGATGATGCTGCTTCTATTATTGTCAAAAATGTTTTATAGTGTGAGATTAATGTTCAAGACAGCTAGAATGCGTAAAATTAGAATTGTTACTCTTGATGAGTATATATCCCCTACTGTTAGTGCTCTCCACGAACAGGGATTAATACAAATAAGAGATATTTCTGATAGTGTTCAGCAAGATCCTGAATTAGCGGAGTTAGTAACTCCTTCAAAAGCATCTGCTTTTACTGGTAAAATATCTTCACTTTTGATGAAAACAAGTGCTATTTCTGAACTATTAGGAAATTCTTTATCCGAAGGCCATGGGATTAAAGACACATTAAAGTCTTTTATTAGTCCAGAAATGCCGATTCAAAAAGAAGTTGAAGATTTAGATACTGAAGCTTTATTAAATAAAGCTGAAGATATATTAGCTCAGGTTGAAAGTGAGACAAAAGTTATTGAAGGTAAATTTTCCGCACTCGACTCTGAAACAAGTGTGCTAACTTCTAATAAAAGTTTAGCTAATCGTTTATATAATTTAAATATGGACTTGGCTCTTTTAAGAGATTCTAAGTACACTTCTATAACTGTTGGTAGGATTAATGCTGAGTCTGCTTCAGAAATTGAAAGTAACTTAAGTAAATTGACTGATGAATTAGATGTTTTTATAGTCCCTAATGATGATAAAACAACTGCAAATATTGTCGTAGTGACTTTAAAAGAATTCGGCGAAGATGTTTATGCAACACTTCGTAAATTTGACTTTGAGAGAATTGAGGTTAATAAAGTTGAGGGAACTCCACAACAAATTATTTCCGGCGCTGATTCCAGATTAGCAACAATTGAATCAGAACGTAATTCAGCTAAAACAGATTTAAGAGCTATTGCTGAAAAGTGGGATGATGATATTTTATCTCTTAAAGAAGAATTAGAAAATGAAAAAGAAAAAAATGAAATACTTGCTGCTTTTGTTCAAACAAAGGATACTTACATGTTAGAAGCATGGGTACCTGTAAAAGATACTGATAAAGTTGAACAATTAGTAGAAGAAAGTTCTAATGGACACTGTGCCTTTGAATTAGTTGAAGTCGAAGGTACAGATGATGAGGATGTACCTATTTTACAAACTAACAAAGGTTATGTAAAACCTTATGAATATCTTGTAGATATGTATTCTCCAGTAAGATACAATGCTATAGACCCAACATTCTTTGTAGCAGTCATGTTCCCATTCTTATTTGGGTACTGTTTAACTGATGCATTTTATGGGGCTATTGTAGCTATAATAGGAGTAATTTTAGTACGTGGTATGGGTAAAATTAAAGAATCTATGAAATCATTTGGATATATTTTCATAGCTTGTGGTTTATGGTCTGTACTGTTAGGTTTAGTTACTAATGGTCTTTTAGGGGATTTCCCAGAAAGAATCTTAAGATTCCGTTTACCTACTGTTATACCTGCTATTGAATCTTTTGTACACCCAGATACTATTTTAATAATAGCTATTATTATTGGTATTATTTACACTAATATTGCTTTTGTTATTGGTGCTATCAATAACTTCAGATATGGTGAAGTAAAAAAAGCTATTGGATCTCAACTCTGTTGGTTTGTTTTAGAAGCTGGTATTATCTTTTTAGCACTTGGATTAATGATGCCTGCAATTGGTACTATTGGAATGGTTATTGGTGCTATTTTAATAGTTGTATGTCTCGTTATGTTAATATATGCTAATGGTTTTTATGGAGTTATGGATGTTTTCGGATTCATGGGAGATATCTTATCTTATGCTCGTCTTTTAGCATTATGTTTAGCTACAGGTGGTATTGCTATGACTGTAAATATTTTAACTAATTTATGTAATGATATGATTCCAGTTATTGGTATTGTTCTTGCAATTGTCATATTTATATTTGGTCATATTGCAAACTTCTTGTTCCAAATTTTAGGTGCATTTATTAACTCTTTACGTCTTCATTATGTAGAGTTCTTTTCACAGTTCTTTATGGAAGGTAAAAATAAGTTCAAAGCTTTTAAAGCAAGCAGAACATTTACAAAAATTAAAAATTAAAATTTTTTATTTAAATATATTAAAATTAATTATTATTCAAAAGGTGAATTAAATATGGTGGAAATTGCTTTAGGTACTGCTTTAGCAGCTATTGGTGCTGGAGTAGCAATTGGTTTCGCTGGATTAGGTTCCGGTTTAGGGCAAGGAATGGCAGCAGCTGGATCTGTTGGTGCAGTTGCAGAAGACAATGACATGTTTGCTAGAGGTATTATCTTCTCTGCATTACCAGAGACTCAGGCTATTTATGGTTTCTTAATTGCAATCTTATTATTAGTATTCTCTGGTTTATTAGGTGGAGGCGAAGGTTTATCTGTTGAAGCAGGTGTTGTAGCTATTGGTGTAGGTGCATCTATTGGTTTCGCAGGTTTAGGTTCCGGTATGGGACAAGGTATCGCAGCATCCTCATCTGTAGGAGCTATTGTAGAAGACAATGACATGTTTGCTAGAGGTATTATCTTCTCTGCATTACCAGAGACTCAGGCTATTTATGGTTTCTTGATTGCGATCTTACTCATGGTATTCGGTGGAATATTAGGTTAGGAGGCAATCTAAATGAGCTCAGGCACAGATAAAATTGTTGAAAGCATTAAGTCTGAAGCCCAGGAGAAAGCTGATAAAATTATTCAAGAAGCTGAAGCAAAAGTAGCAGTTATCAATAGTGATGCTGAAAAAGCTGCTGAAGCAGAAAAGAATAAAATTTTAGATAATGGTAAAAAACAATCTGATATGAAATATCAGCAAATTATTTCCGAAGCAAAGATGAATGCTCGTAGAGCTGAATTAGGAGCTAAAGAAGAAGTAATTGAAGCAGCTTTTGCTAAAGCTACTGAAGACTTAAAAGCTAAAGCTTCTAATGATGATAATGAATATTCAGAATCTTTAATTGACATGGTTAAAGAAGCTGTTGAGGAACTTGGCGGTGGAGATTTAATTGTTCAAGTTAAAGAATCTGATATTGCGAAAGTTGAAGGTCAATTAAAAAGTTTATCTGCAGATCTTTCAACTAAACTTGGTGTAAGCACAACTTTAGTAATGGGAGAACCTATTAATGCTATTGGTGGAGCTATACTCAAAACTAAAAATGGTGACATTGAAGTAAATAACACTATCGAATCTAGATTAGATAGATTTAAAGGATTATTACGTAGTGAAGTTGCTAATGTTTTATTTAAAAATTAGGAGGATAAATTATGGCTGATGAAATTGCAACACTTATTAGTTCAGCTGGACTTACAAATGAAACTTTTTTGGTTTTATGTGTAATTGCTGTTATCGTTATAGGTGCAATAGTCGTAATCATTACATCTAGACCAATATTGGATATTTATCCGTATCTTACTCCTAGTGCAAGCGTACGTGCAAGAAAAGGAAGATTATTTGATGAAAAACAATTATCTGAAATTGTTGAAACAAACAATGTTCATGAATTTGAAAATTATCTTAAAGGTGTTCCTGATTATGCTGACGTATTAGAAGAATATCCTATGGATAAAGCATTAGATATTCAATGTGCAGATACTTATGAATTTGTAGCAAGAATTGCTCCTAAGGAAATTAAAAGTTCTTTTGTTATAATGTCTAAAAAAACTGATATTAATAATATTAAAAGTCTTTTAACTGCTAAGGAAGTCGGTCTTACTGCTGAAGAAACTGAAGAATTATTAATTCCACGTGGAGTTTTATATGAAGATTTACGTTCTTTAGTTGATGCAGATAATGTTTCTGACATAGTTACAAGTTTAGATGGCACTGAATATGCTACTGTATTAGAAGATGCTCTTCCAAAATACGAAGAAACAGGTATGATTCTTGCATTAGAATCTGCTTTAGATAAATATTATTTAGAAAGTTTATTACGTTCTTCCAATGTTCCTGCTGATGAAAATAAACAAATTTTATTCTCATATGTTGGAACTCAAGTAGATATAGCTAATCTTAAATTAATTATAAGGGCAAAAAAAGATGGTTTATCTTTTGATGATATTGCTTCTTATATATTAGAAGATGGTTACCAATTACGTGAATGGAAACTTAAAGATTTAATGGAATCTCCTGATGTTACAAATGTAATATCTGGTTTAGAAGGCACTAAATATTCTGATGTATTAACTGATGCTATGGCAAAATACAATGAAACTGGTTCAGTTGCAGTATTTGAAAAAGCTTTAGACATTTATTTATCAAAAAGTGCAAAATCTTTATCTATGAAAAAACCATTAGGTATTGGTCCAATTATTGGTTATGTAAGTCAAAAAGAAACTGAAATTAAAAATTTAAAAATTATTGCAAGAGCAAAAAGAGAAGCTGGATTCCCTAACTCTAAAATTATGGAGATGTTAATATGAGTTCTGTAGCAGTTATTGGAGATATTGATATTGTATCAGGTTTTAGACTTGGTGGAGTTAAAAGAGCAGAAATAGCTAATTCTGCTGAAGAAGCTGAAACAGCTTTTGACAAACTTTTAGATGAAGAAATTTCAATTATAATTATTACCCAAGTATTAGCTAATGAAATTAGAGATCATATTAATAGGAAAATTGGTTCTAGTGTATTACCAATGATAATTGAGATACCTGATAAAGACGGGTCCTCAGAAGGATCTTCTGATCAAATGGCAGATCTCATCAAAAGAGTTATTGGGGTAGAGATGGTTAAATGATTATCGAAGGAAAAATTATTAAAATTGCTGGGCCTGTTATTATCGCGGATGGTATGAGAGGAGCTCAGATGTTTGAAATGGTTAGAGTAGGTGAACAAAAGCTCATTGGGGAAATTATTGAGCTTGAAGGCGACACTGCTACCATTCAAGTATATGAAGAAACAGCTGGTATTCAGCCAGGTGAAGTAGTTGAAAGTACTGGAGGTCCATTATCTGTAGAACTTGGTCCTGGTGTAATGGGTTCCATTTTTGATGGTATCCAAAGACCTTTAGAACTCATCAGAGAAGAATCTGGTGATTTCATTGCTAGGGGAGTAGATGCAGAATCTATCAGTAAAGAGAAAAAATGGACATTTAAACCAGTAGCTAAAGTTGGAGATAAAGTTAAAGGTGGAGATGTTCTTGGTGAAGTACAAGAAACTTCTGCAGTTTTACAAAAAATATTAGTTCCTCCAATGATTGAAGGAGAATTAACAAGCATTGCTTCTGAAGGAGAATATACTGTATTAGAAGATATTGCTGAAGTTGCAACTGGTAAAGGTGATGAAAAAATCCAAATGCTCCAAAAATGGCCTGTAAGAAAAGGACGTCCATATTTGGATAAATTAGATCCTGATATACCTCTTGTAACTGGTCAAAGAGCACAAGATACTTTCTTCTCTGTAGCTAAAGGTGGAGCAGCTGCTATTCCCGGTCCTTTTGGATCTGGTAAAACTGTTACTCAACAACAATTAGCTAAATGGGCAGATGCAGATATTGTTATCTATATTGGATGTGGAGAACGTGGTAACGAAATGACTGAAGTACTTACTGAATTCCCATACCTTGATGACCCTAAAACTGGAAACCCATTAATGGATAGGACAGTTCTTATTGCAAATACTTCTAACATGCCAGTAGCAGCTCGTGAAGCATGTGTATATACTGGTATTACTATTGCAGAATACTATCGTGACCAAGGTTATGATGTAGCACTTATGGCTGATTCAACTTCAAGATGGGCTGAAGCTATGAGGGAGATTTCTGGAAGACTTGAAGAAATGCCTGGGGAAGAAGGTTATCCTGCATACTTAGCATCTAGGCTTGCTCAATTCTATGAAAGAGCTGGAAGGGTAAATACTATTGGTACTACTTCTGATGTAGCTTCTATTACTGTTGTTGGTGCTGTATCACCTCCTGGTGGAGATTTATCTGAACCTGTTACTCAAAACACTTTACGTATCTGTAAAGTATTTTGGGCTTTAGATGCATCTCTTGCAGATAAACGTCACTTCCCTTCAATTGACTGGTTACAAAGTTATTCTTTATATGTAGACAGTATTGAAGGTTGGTGGGCTGATAATGTAGCTGCTGATTGGAGAGAAACTCGTGATCAAGCTATGATTTTATTACAAAAAGAAGCAGAGCTTCAAGAAATTGTACAATTAGTTGGTCCAGATGCATTACCAGAAGCTGATCAAGCTACTTTAGAAACTACTCGTATGTTAAGAGAAGATTTCTTACAACAAAATGCATTTGATGATATTGATACATATTGTCCACCTGAAAAACAGTACAATATGTTAAAAACTATTTTATTATTCCATAAAGAATCTCTTGCAGCTGTTAGCAGGGGAGTTCCTATTCAAAACATTGTAGCATTACCTGTTAAAGAAGAAATTGGTAAAATGAAATATATTCCACAAGATGAATTTGCAGCTAAATGTGAAGAAATTCAAGCAGCTATTACTAAACAATGCAGTGAGGCTTAAATATGAATACAAATATTAAAACAAGAGAATATACTACAATCTCCGAAGTCTCAGGTCCTTTAATGGTTGTTGAAGGTGTTGAAGGCGTAGGTTACAATGAAATTGTAGATATTGAAACACCTAATGGTGAAAAAAGAAGTGGACAAGTTCTTGAAGTAACTGATGATGTTGCAGTTATTCAAGTGTTCGAAGGAACAACTGACTTAAACACTAAAGATACTAAAGCTAGATTCACTGGTCAAACTGCTAAAATCGGTGTATCTAGGGATATGATGGGTCGTATGTTCAATGGTATTGGTAAACCTATTGACGGAGGACCAGAAATAATTCCTGATGAAGAATTAGATATTAATGGAAGTCCAATGAACCCAGCTTCTCGTGAATTCCCTGAAGAGTTTATTCAAACTGGTATCTCTACCATTGATGGTATGAACACTTTAGTAAGAGGTCAAAAACTTCCTATTTTCTCAGGATCTGGTTTACCTCACAATGAATTAGCAGCTCAAATTGCAAGACAAGCTAAAGTACTTGGGGACGATGCTGAATTTGCAGTAATATTTGCTGCTATGGGTATTACTCACGAAGAAGCAAACTTCTTTATGAGAGATTTCGAACGTACTGGAGCTCTTGAAAAAGTAACTGTATTCATGAACTTAGCTGATGATCCAGCTATTGAAAGAATCTTAACTCCTAAAATGGCTTTAACTACTGCTGAATATTTTGCATTTACTTTAGGTATGCAAGTATTAGTAATTTTAACTGATATGACTAACTATTGTGAAGCATTAAGGGAAATTTCTGCAGCTAGGGATGAAGTACCTGGAAGAAGAGGTTATCCTGGATACATGTATACTGATTTAGCTAACATATATGAAAGAGCAGGACGTATTGATGGTAAAGAAGGTTCTATTACTCAAATGCCTATTTTAGTAATGCCTCAAGATGATATTACTCACCCAATTCCAGATTTAACTGGTTATATTACTGAAGGGCAAATTGTATTAAGTAGGGAACTCAGTAGGAAAGGTATTTATCCTCCTGTAGATGTACTTCCTTCACTTTCTCGTTTAATGAGTGGTGGTATTGGTGGAGACAAAACTCGTGATGATCACAGTGGTGTATCTGACCAACTTTATTCTGCATATGCAAGTGGTCGTGAATTAAGAGACTTAGTTGCTGTTGTAGGGGAAGAAGCTCTTACTGAAAGGGATCAAAAATTCTTAGAATTCGCTGAAGAATTTGAAAACAGGTTTATTACTCAAAGTAAAGATGAAGACAGATCTATTATTGAAACTTTAGATCTTGGTTGGGACTTACTTAAAATCTTACCTAAATCTGAACTTAAACGTGTTAAAGAAGAATTCATTGAACAATACCTTCCAAAAGAATAAGCTCATTCATATAACGGGTGATTAAATGGCACAAGATATTATAGATGGAATAAATCCAACAAGGATGGAATTATTATCTCTTAAAAATAGAACTAAACTCGCTGTTAAAGGACATGGTTTACTCAAAGAGAAAAGGGATGCTTTAATTAAAGAGTTTTTTGATATTTTGGATCGTGTCAAAGGTGTTCGTGAAGCTGCTGAAAAAAGCTTAAAAGAAGCTAATGAAGCTTTACTTGAAGCTCAGATAGCTATGGGTGACTTAGCTGTTAGAAAAGCATCTTTATCAGTTAAAGAATCTATTGATGTTGATATAAAATCTAGAAGTGTTATGGGAGTATCAGTTCCAGTAACTAATGTTAAAATGGAAGAAAGATCCATTATTGATAGAGGTTACAGTTTAGCTGATACTACTATACAATTAGATGAAGCTGCTAAAAAATTTGAAGACTCTATTAAGTTTTTAATTGAACTTGGTGAAGTAGAAAAAACTATTTTCTTACTTGCTGAAGAAATTGAAGCTACAAAACGTAGGGTAAATGCTTTAGAGCATATTATGATTCCTAGATTCGAAAATACTGAAAAATATATTGATATGAGACTCCAGGAAATGGAAAGGGAAAACTTTGTTAGATTGAAAATGATTAGGTCCACTATCGAGAAAAAAGATAATGAATCTAAAGAAGTAGAAGCTTAAGTTTTACTTAATCTTCTCATTTTCTATCTATTTTTTATTTATTTTTATTTTAAGGTTATTTTTAATGTTTTTTGTTTAAAAAAAGAGTTTTATATTTGTTATTGTAATTTTTTTTATTTACTAGAAAATTCTAGAAAGAGGAGTAAATATGCAACGTAATCCAATAGACCAATTTTTGAAGGACCCTGATAATAAAGCAAAAGTATTTGTCTGGTTAACTAAATCAATGGTGATAGTTACATTTATGATAACTATTGGTTTGATTATATTTATTTTACACTTACTTGGATTTTTTAGCTAGTTTATTTACAATTTGACTAGCTTTTTCTACTTTTTCATATAATTTATTAAAATCTTTATCTTTGTCTATTATTGTAAGTAAAGGTTCATCTTTTTGTGTGATTGATCCTAAATGTGGTGTATCATAAATGTTATTTAAATTTATTTTTTCATATATTGTTGTTTGTGGAGAATATATTATTTTTTTATAACTGTAAAATTTAGGTTTATTAATATCTATTATCTTATTTTGACAGGCTTTAATGTGAGCTTCAAGCATGTTGATTCCTAAAGATTGTTGACAGCATTCAAATGTTCCTTGTATTCTTGGATTTATTTCAAGAGCATATAATCCGTTTTTGTTTAAAATATAGTCTACTCCATTTGATCCTATTAATTTAAATTTTTGAATTAATTTTTCAGAGATAGTTTCCATTTTTTTGTTTATTTCATCAATATTTTTTACTTTTGTTAATATGGATTTTTTAGTTAATGGGAGGATATTTCCAATATATTTAAATTGATTATTGTTTTTAAAGTCGTGCTGGGTTAATAATCTAGAATTTATGATGGTTTTAGCTTCTTTTTTACTGGCTAGTACTGATGAACTTAAATTTATTCCATTAATATATTCTTGAACAATTAGTTTTTCATCTTCATTTAATTGCAATTGTGATGAATTATTCAATACTTTTGTATTATATCCTCCAGATCCACTACGAGGTTTTACAATATATTTAACATTAGGATTATTTTTCTGAATTTCAATAGCTTCATCTATATCATTAACACAAAATGTTTCAGGAGTTAAAAATTTATTTTTTATTTTTTTATAGAATTGGTATTTATCTTCAACTTCATTAACATCTTTATTTCCTAAAATCTTTTTTTGGTATTTTTTTTTAAAGTCATTTGGTGAGATTCCTGATACTGGAATAATATAATCAACTTCATCAAAATAATCTTTAGAAATATCTAAAATATTTCTGCTATTGAATTTATCTTCAAAAACACCACAGTTTTTGTCTTCAGTTTCATTTAATATTATTTTTTGGTTTTTAATAACTGGAACATCAGATGTTGAAAAATAGCTAGTAGAATAAACAGTATAATCTAATTTTAATGCACTTTCAATCATACTACGAGTATTTATTCCGATAAGTAGTAATTTTTCCATAAATTATCAAGTAAAAAAAGTTTATTAAAAATAGTCCCGAGCGGAGTCGAACCGCCGTCTCCGGGTCCAAAGCCTAGAAGGATTACCACTACCCTACGGGACTATACATTTGATTGTACTAGTAGTACAACATTCTATATTTATTTGATAAGTACTATATAAATGTATCGGTTTTATTTTAACTTTTTATAAAATAGGCATTTCTCATGCCATCCACAACTTCCACATATATACTTGACACTTTCTTTACTATTAAAAATAGTTGTTATTTTATTAAATAACTCTTGTGCATCATATTTTTTACTAGTATCTAATTTTGATATGATTTCATTGTCCATTTTTGTAATTTTTGCATTTTGTTTTTCGTTTTCACAAAGATTATTTTTTAAATTTGGACAACATTTGCAAATATCATCTGCTTTATTAGTAATTGAAATAATTGTGTTTTTGGATTTTCTTAAATTATTTATATAATTCATATTTTTAATAAAATTATCACTATATCCATAACCTTGAAATCCTTGGAGGCATAATAGGTGATGCCCTCTTAAAATAAGTTTCATATTATCTATAAAAAAAGAAATAAGGTTAAAAAACCTTATATTTTATTCTTTTGGTAAAAATACTTTTGATATGGAAGCTGCACTTAATATTTTTACAATATCTCCAACGATAAATGGAATGAGTCCCATTATTAATAATTCAGATATTCCTAACATAGTGCCTTGTGTTGCATAAGTCCATAAAGCTAATCCTATAAGTCCAGGAATGTAAATTATTGCAAAGTTAGCTATTCCAATAACTGTAGCCATTTTGGTAAAATTACGTGCGTCTGCATATTTGTCAGTTATAGCACCAATGAAGTATGATGCAAGAATAAATCCTACAAAGTACCCGCAATTGGATCCAAGAAGTACATCTATTCCACCACTCATATCAGCAAACCATGGAACGCATGCAACACCAAGAATAATATATAAAATTTGACTTAAACAGCCGTATTTTTTTCCTAATATTAAACCAGAACATAATACTGCGAATGTTTGTGCAGTTATAGGTACTGGAGTCCATGGGAGTGGAATAATAATTTGAGCCATTAAACCTGTGAAACAAGCCATTAATAATGACATTAATATTTTAGTAACAGTGCTAGATTCACGTATTCCTTCAAAAATAGTTTTCCTAGCATTATAATAACTATTTATATTCATAGTTTTTCCTCCTTGATTTTAAATCATAATACTTTAATATATTTGTTAGTTTTACTATTTAATTATTTGTTGAAAATTCTGAAAATGAATTGTTTCGTATTGGGTATAAATTTGTGTAGTGGATATATTAGTGTGTCCAAGTAATTGTTGGATTATTTTGATATTCACACCTTGTTTAAGCAAATTAGTAGCATAGGAGTGACGTAAAACATGGGGAGTTATTTTTTTATCAAGTTTTGATTCTTCACCATATTTTTTAATCATTAATTGAACATAACGTGAAGTTAATTGATTCCCACTTTTATTAACAAATAAATATTCACTTTGTTGTGTTCTTTTTTGTAAATATTTTTTCAATAATAAAATAGATGATTTATTAAGTAATATGATTCTATTATTGTCTTTTCCTTTAACTGTCATCTTTTTTTCGTTAAAATTTATATCATTAATTTTTAAGTTAATAAGTTCAGATACTCTTAATCCTGAGGAATAGAGTAAGGTTACTATTAATTTATCTCTTAATTTTGTAATAATGCGAAAGTTTGAATCAGAATTTTCATCCCATGTGATGCTGTTTAATAATATTTTTACTTCAGATTCTGTTAAGAAGTTAGGAATTGATTTGGTTCTTTTTGGGATGATTATTGAATCTAAAAAATGAATATTATTGAATTCAAGAAATTTTTTAACTACTACTGTAACTAAATATATGTAATTTTGACTAACATTTTTAACTATTTTTAAGTCGTTGATATATTTATTAAAATAGTTTACAAATTCTTTTTCATTATAAATAGCTATTTGTTGTTTTAAGTAATTTGTAAATTTTTGAATTATTGATGAGTAAGTTTTAATGGTGTTTTGCGAGTAATTATTAGTTTTTAAAGAATTTATATAATTTTCTTTTATTTTATTAAAATTATAAACATCGAGAATATTAATTTTATTCCCGTTATTGTCTATAATTTCATTTTTAAAATCATATGTTTCCATAGGCCACCTTATTAATCTATGGTTATTATTTTTAAATTATTAGGTTTTTTAACTATGTTCATAGATTTGAATGCTACTAATCTTTTTATTCCTTTTAATGAAGCAACATCTACAAGTCTTTGACTTATAACTCCATCAAAAATAACAGTATCTGCACTGTTTTCTATATTTTTAATTTCTTCATAGATATTTTCAACTTCTACTTCTTGGGTCATGTTTAAAGCTTCATCTAATATAGCTCCACACCCACTACCTTCAAATTCTTTTAACATATCTTTCATTAATTTAGTTTCATCATCTTCAATAGGAATCTCTTCAATCATATCTGTTTCTTGTTTGGTTTTATTTTCAAATTGTTGGTGTTTTGTAGTTGTATGTTTGTTGTGTTTGTTACTATGTTTTTTATGATTTGATTTGCTATTGGATTCATTTAATATGTTGTTGGTAGCTAAGAACTGTGCTGTAGGAACTTTATCTCTTAGTGCAATTAATACTTCGTCTTTTTCAAGATCTTCAACTTCTTTACCTTTTGGAGCGCGTGTAATATAATCAACATCTCCTATTTGCAATAGTTCTTTTAAGATAAGTTCTCCACCACGATCACCATCTACAAATGCAGTTGTGGTTCTTTTTTTACTTAAATCACCTATTGATTGTGGAACACTTACTCCTTCAACTGCTACTGTATTTTTAATTCCATATTTAAGTAAATTTAAAACATCACTACGGCCTTCTACAACTATAATTGCATCTGAAGTGTGTATACTTGGACCTGCAGGTAATTTATCGTCTCCATATTCTGAAATTTCATGGATACGCATTGCTTCTCTTACTTCTTCAATCATTCTTGTACTAGCTGGACTAGCACTTTCAATCATGTTTTTGTAAATTTCTTTTGCACGATTTACAACTTGTTCTCTTTTTACTGCTCTAACATCTTCAACTTTTATTGTGTGAATTTCTGCTTCACAAGGTCCTACACGATTGATTGTTTCAAGTGATGCTGCTAGGATAGCTGTTTCAACTCTATCTAAACTGGATGGAATTACAATTTCTCCTTTTGCTCTTCCACTGTTGGAATGTATGGTTACTTGGATTCTACCAATTCTTCCAGTTCTTTGAAGTTCTCTTAAATCTAAATCATTACTTAATAATCCTTCTGTTTGTCCAAATACTGCACCGACAACATCTGGTTTTTCTACAATTCCATTTGCATTAATTTGTGCGTGAATTAAGTATTTTGTTGTAGTTAATTCTTCTCCTTTTCCCATTGTTAAGCCTCCTTTTATTTTATTGGCTTATTTTTCTCATCTTTTTTAAAAATTGGGTATTTTAAGAAAATAATCAATTGATAAACATATTTTATATCTTTAATTAAGATATCTTATATACACTAAAAAGAGTTAGAATCTACTGAGCATATTACTAATTTTTCCATAGTTTGTTTTGAATTTTAAAATTATATTTTAGTTAGTAATTTTAACTGCTCCTTTTTGTTTTTAAAATTGAATAATAAATAAATTGTAATAATAAATGTAAATAAACTCTTTATAAGTATAATATTGAGTATTTTTTAATACTTCATTAACTAATTTTGAAAATACTAATATATATAATTATTAGTCATATCAAAAATTTTGAAAAATCTTTTTAGATAGTGTTTACATATATAAATAATATTTAATTAAGAGAAGTGATTCAATGTCAATAACCCCTAAAGATTTATTACATAATAAAAAAGATTTAAATAAAAATATTGCTGTAGAAAATATAGATTTAAGTGAAGTATCTATTGATGATTTGGTGTATAATAAGAAAAATTATGAAAATTATATTAACTTGAAATCTTTACTTGACTGTGTTTCTACTTGTCAAATTTCTGATGCGTATAATGGAATTTCAAGAAGATCTGGTGTTATTAAGGAATTAAAACCTATTAATAAATTAAGAGTTTGGGGTAGAATTACTACTTGTGTAACAAATTCTGATGATTGGGGAACCTCTGCATTAGCTATTGATGAATCTAATTATGGTGATGTATTATTTATTAAAACTAATAATTCAGACATGTCTGTGTGGGGAGAATTAGCATCAACTTGTGCTAAAAAGAATGGAATTAAATCTACTGTGATTTATGGTTCTGTTAGAGATTTAGATGCTCTTTATTATATGGATTATCCTATTTTTGCATGTGATTATGCTCCGAATGCAGGTTCTGCATTGGGTTTGGGTGAAATCAATGTTGATGTTGATATAAATGGCATGACTGTTTGTCCGGGAGATTTTTTTTATGGGGATGAAACTGGTGTTGTTGTTATTCCTCAAAAATTATTTAAAAAAGTCATGATACAAACATTAGCTGTTAAATTGAAGGAGTCTAATATTATTGAAGATATAAATCAGGGAAAAACATTATCTCAGGTAGTTGGGTTAAAATAGTGTTTAAGACAATCAAATAGTAAAACATTTAAATAGCAAATTTTATTGATATATAAATATATCTATACATTTATATATTAGTTTATGCATATCTATTAAGTGATACAGATTATTTTATGATTGATTTTTTATGAAAGTTTTAGGAAATAGTTTGCACATTGCAAATTCTGGAAAATTAATAGCTAGATCATCTAAAACACCTAGTCCTGGTGGTATTGTTTTTAATAGCGATAAAACTAAAATAGGTAAGGTTAGCTATGTTTTTGGACCTACTAAGAATCCATATGTTTCAATTAAGTTATTTAGATCTGCTAATTTAAATAAAATTAAGAAAAACTATGGTGAAAAACTGTTTGTATCAAGACCAAAATCTAAAAAACCTAGGAAGAGGAAGGTGAAAACACGAAACAAAAAGTAAATGAAATCCCTAGAGAAGTTGGACATAAAAGAACTGAAAAAGAAATCATGCAAGGGGATGTTTATGATAAAGATAAACAAACCGTATGTCCAGAATGTGGATCCACAGAATTAATTGGTGATTATGAAAGGGCTGAAGTTGTTTGTGCTCACTGTGGATTAGTTATTGATGAAAATTTAGTGGACATGGGTCCTGAATGGAGGGCATTTGACCACGAACAAAGAGATAAACGTACTAGAGTTGGGGCTCCAATTACTTACACCATTCACGATAAAGGTTTAAGTACTATGATTGATTGGAGGAATAAAGATATTTATGGTCGTGATATTCCTGCAAGAAACAGAGCACAATGGTATAGATTAAGGAAATGGCAAAGAAAAATTAGGATTTCTGGTGCTACTGAACGTAATTTAGCATTTGCATTAAGTGAATTAGACAGAGATTCTTCAAGATTAGGTCTTCCAAGAAGTGTGAGGGAAGCTGCATCTGTAGTATATAGAAGTGCAGTAGATAATAAACTTATTCGTGGAAGGAGTATTGAAGGAGTAGTTGCTGCTTCTTTATATGCTGCTTGTAGACGTTGTAATGTTCCCCGTACTTTAGATGAAATAGCTGAAGTATCAAGAGTTACTAAAAAAGAAGTAGGTAGAACTTACAGGTTCCTTACACGGGAATTAAATATTAAATTACCACCAACTTCTCCAGTAGATTATGTGCCAAGATTCGCTAGTGAATTAGGATTATCTGGTGAAGCACAATCCAGAGCTATTGAAATTATTGAAAAAGCTATGGAAAAAGGTTTAACTTCTGGAAGAGGTCCAACTGGTGTGGCTGCTGCTGCTTTGTATATTGCATCTGTTTTATTAGGTGAAAGAAAAACTCAAAGAGATGTAGCAGATATTGCTGGAGTTACTGAAGTAACTATAAGAAATAGGTACAAAGAATTAACTGAACAACTTGAAATGGGTGTAACATTATAAACACCATTTCATTTAACTTTTTTTACTATATTTTTCTATACGGTATATTAACTCATTAATGATACCATCATTATTTGTTTTTTTAACTTTAGATAAGTTACTTTGATATTTTGGAAGTCTTTTTAAGAATTTTTCTACTTTTTGAGGATTCATTTGCTCGTGATATTCTCCGTAGCCTAATTTTTCAACATAAAATCCATTTAATGTTTGTTCAAAGTTTCCAATAGCTGGAACACTATATATAGGTTTTTTAAGACAGATTGCTTCGGATATAAATGTAAATCCTCCATTACATATAACTGCTTTTGCACTAGCTAAATCATTATAAAATTCATCTTCATTAAATAATTTATATCTTAAATTTTCATCTATTTTATCCTTATTGAACCCATAGACAATGAACTGTTCATTAAGAGATTTTAATTGTTCAACTAGTTTTCCACTTTCTTTACTTGTTTGATAAACAACAATATGGTCTTCAGTGGTAGGTTTTAATTTTAAAATATCCTCACGAATTACTGGAGGATAAAGTACTGCTCTTTTTTTAGGTCTAATTTTAGGATAAAAAAAACTAGTTAAAATATGTATTTTAGGTTTTATTACATATGATTTAATAACTCCTTTTGCTTTTAGCATTTCGCCTTGATGTTTTGGAGGATAGTCTATTGCAGTTTGTGTAATCATATGGATATTATCTAAGCTAATTAAAGGTATGTTAAGAAGTTTAGAAACTATTGTTGCATAAATTTCAAAATCAGTAACAATAATATCTGGAGATAGTTTTCTTGCTTTTTTATATAATTCTTCATATCCTTCTTTAATATTAAGTGGGTTACGTTTAATTGCATTAATTAGTGTTTTTATGTTGCTAACTTTGTTATTTATATAAACAGTATTAAATCCACCTATTTTGTAAACATTATCAAATTTTTTATTTAAGTAATTGTATGCTCTGTCACTACTGAATATGTATATATCATATTTTTCTTTTATCCTATCAATTATTACACTACTTCTAATAGCATGGCCCATTCCTTCACCACAAATGCAATAGAATATTATTTTTTTATTTCTATTGTCTGATTTGTTGGAATTCTTAAAATAGGTTTTTGCAGAGTTTAATTTTTGCATAGATTCATCATAATTATTTTTTAATTGAGTTAATTTTTCAGATTCTATGGCAATTTTATCAAGTTTATGTTTGCTTATATGTTCTTTTTCATGATTAAAACCATAATTTAAATCTGATGCATCTGTTCGGATACCTAAAAAGTCATTTACAGTACTTTTACCATACTGTTTAGCTAGTGTTGTTAAACCTTCTTCTTCAAGACGTCTTGTAGAAACTCCAATTTTAGCATTTCTTAAAACTTTAAATTTTTCTTTTTTAGCTAATCTTTCAATATATTCAGTGTCTTCACCAAATGTTAATTCTTCATTAAATCCATTGCAACGCTCATGTAACTTTCGTTTAGTTATTATCCCATAACAACCTGCACCATGGGGTTTAATTTTTTCAACACTAATCATGAATAAATTAGCTAAATCATGTAATATTTTATCTTCTGTTTTTTTAGAAAGAGGTTTCATTTGTGTAATTGCTATTCCTAATCTTTCCATTTTAAATTCATAAATAACTTTTGCAAGATAATCTTCAGTAAGTTTTAAATCAGAATCTAAAAATAATAAATATTCTCCTTTAGCTACTTTAGCACCATTATTTCTACCTACAGCAGGCATACCTCCTTCAACTACAACACACCCATATTCTTCAGCTATTTTAACAGTATTATCTTTAGAATTTGCATCAGCAACAATTATTTCATAATCATTAAAATCTTGCTGTTTAATACTTTCTAAAAGTATTGGAAGATATTCTTCTTCATTATATGTAGGTATAATAATGCTTAAAATCATATATTAATATTACATTTTTGAACTTATAAATTTTTATTAATTAAATATATGAATAAATATTCCATGAAATAGTATAATAATCACATTTATTGTTTAAAGGAATTTTTAAGTCTTTTATTAATTCCATTTCATTATAATTGTGGTTAATAGTGTAAACAAGTTTATTTCCTTCATGCTGAACACTTTCTACTGGAAAATCATTTAATTCAATATTGTCTGTAGGATTTACAACTTCCAAAGTATAATATTCACTATTTGCTCCAAAAATAGCTATTGAAAGCCTTAAACTTATAAAAAGTATGGCTATTATGTATGGCAATAATCTATTTAAATAAAATTTTAATTCACTTAGTCCTACATCTTTGTAGGATGGTTTTTCATTTTTGACTTGCTTTAATATGTTTTTATTTTTTAAAATAACTCCACAAATGTAATCAAAGTAATAATGATTTCTGTATATTAAATAAAGTCCACAAATACCTAACATTGAAGGTGTAGAAAACATACCTCCATCTAATCCACCTATAAGTAAACATGCTGAAAAAAAACTTAAGAGTATAGTTGTTGGAGCTAATCTTTTTTGATTACCTAATATTTCAAATATAAACAGTATTGGGAATAATATAATTACTATTTTTGCCATATTCGGAACATAAGTGTATAATCCTACTCCTGTATTGATTTCACTTTCAATAAATGGTCCAATTAGGGAAGTTATAAATTCTCCAAATATGGATTTAAGTAAATGGGTGTGTAAAATACTTGTACTGGCTGCTTGAGTATTTTCACTCATAAAAGTAACATTTAATGGAATTCCTAAGTTCTGTCTAAAAATAATTTCAACAATAATTCCGGAAATTAATAAGATACTTCCTATGCAAACTGCAATTTTCAAGTATTTGTCAGAATTTATATCTCTGTTTTTTAAGGTAAATATTTGACTTAATATTAAAAATACTCCAAACAGTCCAAAAAATAGGATATCTTTTCCTTTAGAAGAACCCATTAAGAATATGCGAGTTATTGGTCTTATTACTGAATTAAAAATGTCAGTTACAAAAAGCACTCCTGCAAATAGTATAAATATAATTCCTACCAATATTATATTATTCCTTTTCATTAAGATTAATTTAAGTTTTAATGATTTAAAAGATTTACTAAAGAGATTTTATAATGTTTACATTAGAATATTTTATTGGTTTAATTTTAATTGGTGTTGTTGCTGGATTTGCATCTGGTCTTTTAGGTGTGGGTGGTGGATTTTTAATTGTCCCATTTCAGTATTTCTTATTGGAATACTTAGGCCTTAATCCTTCTTTAGCAATGCTCATATCTCTTGGAACTAGCTTGGCAATTATTATTCCAACGGCATCTAGTGGTGCATATAGACATTTAAAAGTTATGGATGATATTTTAGAACCTGGAATAAAATTAGGATTGTTTGGTATTGTTGGAGGGGTTATCGGTGGTTTAATAGCATCAATATTACCTACTCAGATATTAAAAATCATCTTTGGATGTTTATTATTATTTGTAGCTATTCGTAATTTGGTATTAGCTAATAAAAAAGATTCAAAAGCCAGAATTCAATTTAATATAATTAATATTGCAGTCATTGGTATCCTAGTTGGAATTTCTTCTGGTCTTTTAGGAATTGGTGGTGGAATATTTTTAATGGTGCTTTTAACTTCAATATTTGGATTTTCTATGATTAAATCAATTGGAATTTCTTCAATATTTATTAGTTTAACAGCTATTGGAGGAACAGTATCATATATAATTTCCGGTTGGGGAATTAATCCATTTCCATTTTCTTTAGGATATATAAGTCTAGTTAATTTTATAGTTATTGCAATGTTTTCAGTACCATTAGCTTATTATGGTGCTAAAATAGCACATAAATTACCTGAAAAAAGATTAAAACAAGTATTTGGTTTAGTTGTGTTGTATATTTCACTTAAAATGTTAGGAATTTTACCATGAGAGTATGGAGTAAGGATATAACTAAATTTAATCTTTAAATTTTACTCCCATACCCATTGCAGTAATTTGGAAACTATCTCCACCAATACCAATTAAACTATATTCTATTTTTAAATCTAATATTCCATTTCCTCCATTAGCTTTAATGTCAGTAGCTATTTGGATTAGAACATTATCTTTAGCTTTTTTAAGCATTTTCAAAGTATCTTTTTCATTTTTTTCAGGGTCTGTCTGTATTAATCGTTTATCTCTTTCTAAGATAACTGTAGCATGGAATTGATCTATAATTTCAATTTTTTTATTGATTGGATGGGAACTTGTTATAAATATAAAATTCAAATCATTGATTTTTTTATTACTTTCGAGTTCATTCTCAACTATGTTTGTATTTATAGTTCGCACTGGTTTTTCTTTTCCAGTTATTTTGTAATATGAATCATATATTTTGGAATAACAATAATCAGTAATCTTTTTAAAGAATCCAAAGAAATAAGAAATTATTCCAATAATAACTACTAAAAAGAAGTAATTAATAACTGTTGGAATAGCTGCCTGTAATATTACAACTATTGATCCAAGTGTGATTGCATTTACTCCTAATGTAGGATTTGCAATAATAAAACCATAAATTACAGTTACGAGGAATAAAATAAATGCACTTATTGCTCCAATATCTTCACCAATAATTTTTTTAGCTAATATTGTTTCAGCATATCCTGCAGCTAATGGTGCAAATACAAGTCCAAAGTTCCATCCATAAATATCAATATGGAAATATAAAAAAATATAATAGGTTAAAATACCAATAACTGTTCCAAAAGAAATGCAGATAATTGCTTCTTTTAAATTATCTGTTTTTTCTATTATTTCTTTAAAATTCATGTTACTCGTATTTTATAGCAGTACCATAAGCTGTTACAAGTATTGTGTTACCCATGGTACCTCCTAAATTATCATAAGAAATTTTAAGCCCGATTATAGCATTAGCATCTAAATATTTAGCTTTTTCTTCCATACTGTTTAGTGCAATGTCACGTGCTTTTTGAATTTCTTCTTCGTATCTTGATGTTCTTCCACCTACAACATCACGAACACCTGAAAACAAATCTTTATAAATATTAGCTCCAATTAATGATTCTCCAGTTACTAAACCTTTATATTCGATAATTTCTTTGTTTTCCAGGGTATTTGCAGATGTTAATATCATGTTCATCACTTATTTCATAAATGTCATTACTGCCCAAACAGCTAAGAAAATTATAATAACTCCAGTTAATGCATATCTACTTTTCTTTTGTTGATTAATTCTTTGATCCCAAACTTTTTGACAGTCTGGAGAGCATACAAGTTCATTTAAAGGTATTGGGGTTCCACAAATTGGGCAATGTTTATGAGGTTCTACAGCCATATTATCACCATATTTTTTATATTTTAAAAAAGTTTTTAGTAGTTTTTGTAACTTCTTTCGCAAGTTTTTCTACATTATAATCGTTTTTATAATGAGCAATTGTTTTTAGTATATGAGGTAAATATTTAGGTTCATTTTTATTACTTTTAGGTTTTTTATCAAAATTTTTAGGTATTAAAAATGGAGCATCAGTTTCAATCATTAATTTATTTCCTGGAATCACACTCACAGCATCCTGCAAGTCTTTACCTCTTTTCATATCACAAATCCATCCAGTAACACCAATGCAACATCCTAACTCAATATAATTTTGAGCTTCTTGTTTGGTTCCTGTAAAACAATGAACTACTGCTTTTTCACAGATATCTTCATGTTTTTTTAAGATATTATATAAATCTTCATGTGATTCTCTTTCATGTAAAAATAAAGGCATATCTAAATTTTCAGCTAGTTCAACTTGTTTTTCAAACCATTTTCTTTGAATATCTCTTGGAGAAAAATCACGGTTATAATCAAGACCACATTCTCCAATAGCTACAACACAATTATTTTCAGCTATTTTTTCTAATTCAAAAAGAGTATTTTCATCACATGTTTTTGCATCATGAGGATGAATTCCAGAAGTAGAATATAAAATTCCAGGATAATTAGATGCATAATCACAAGCTATTTCACTTGATTTGACATTGGTTCCAGTAATTATAAATTGAGAAACTCCAACATTATTTGCATCTTCAATTATTTCCTGTTTATTCTTTTTAAAAGAGGGATGCATTAAATTAAGACCAATATCAATAAGATTTTCCACTTAATCACCTAATTTATTTGTTGATAACTTTGGTCCCTACTTCTTCCCCATTAATAGCTTTAACTAAGTTTTCGACTTCATAACCACTAGCTATTATAGTTTCAAGGGAAGATCTTTTAATCATTTGAATAGCAGTCATATCAAAGAATTCATAGGTTCCAGCTTTATTATCTTTGCCACTAATAAAATCAATCATTTCACTAGCTGTAATTTCTTTAATTAATTCAGCATCATCATATTTATTAGGATCCTTATTATACATTCCATCAACAGATGTTAAGTTAATAAGTTTATCTGCATGAATATATTCTGCTAAAATAGCTGAAACTGCATCAGTACTATGAGCAGGTTCTGTTCCACCCATTACAATTATTTTACCAGTAGCTGAATATTCAAGAGCTTCCTGGAAGTTATGTGGTACTTTTTGGTAAGCAGCATCACCAAGTGCAGATAATAATAATTTAGCATTAATTCTTGTAACTTCAATTCCAATATCATCACATTGAGCTTCACCAGCTCCAAGGTCACGAACAACTCCAATATATTCTCTAGCAGGTTTTCCCCCACCAACAACTACAAATATTTCATGTTCATTAGCTAGTGATTTTAATATTTCACTATATTCTTGGAATTTTTTACAATCATATTCTTTTAATAAAATTGATCCTCCAATTGCTACGACTATTTTCATATATTCACCTTAACTATTATTTATTCAAATGATATTATTTAAATTTTAAATTACTTGTGTTTTAAAAAGGAGAATAATTTTTTATCTTTTTTACATATTAAATTCAGAAATATTTGTTTTAAAAATAGCTAGTTTTAACTATTATTTTAATTATTCTTTTATTTTTAGTCATGTTATATTCATGTTGAATAGTGAGTTAATTTAACTGAAAATTAGATGTATGTTTATTTAAATTTTTAAAATAAGAAAAAGAATTAAATTTAGTCAGCATGACCAAATTTAATTTTAAGTTTTTTAATAAATATTCTAGCCCAAGTGTAACCAAACATGGAACCTATGAAGCTTCCTATAATTACTCCTGCAAAGACACCCATTTCTCCATAGCCTAATATTATTCCAAATATGTATGCAAAGACTACTTCAGCAAATAATGATCTTACAATAGTTATTATTAATGAAGATGTTCCTTTTCCAATTCCTTGGAATACAAATGATCCTGCAATACCAAATGGTACGAATATTAAGAAGAAACAGAATATTCTAAGTGCGAATGCTATTTGTGATGTTAAATATGCTGTTGCTGCTGAGTAAGAGAATAACAATGCGATTTGCGGTGCAAATATAAATGTTAGTACTCCTAAAATCAATGAAATTACTAATCCAAATTTGATACTGTATGTGAAACTAATTTTTAATTTTTCATAGTTACGAGCACCATATGCTGCTCCTGCTACTGTTAAAAGTGCAGTAGCTATACCCATTAATGGAATCATAGCCATGGATACAATTCTCATACTTGCAGTATATACTGCTACTGCAGTTGTTGTTGAAACAATAACGAGCATTGCATTTATTGCCATGGTAAGTCCTGAGATAATTAATTGTTCTGCTGTAGATGGTATAGCTACTTTCATGATTTCAATTATAATTCCTTTGCTTTTTTTGAATTGATTAAAACTTAAATTCATGTATGTGTCTTTTTTAATCCATATCCAGTATGCCATTACAATGCAGGATATTCCTGCAGAAATTACAGTTGCCCAAGCAGCTCCACTTATTCCCATATTTAATGTGTATATAAAAATTGGGTCAATAATAATATTTAATACAGCTGTAATGGCTATTGCTATTGTAGCTCTGTTTACATCTCCTTCTGATCTTAATATTGATGAAAGTACTGCTGAGAATAAGAATACTATTAATAATCCAAATGTAACTACACTGTAATCCATACATAAGTCAGTAACACTAGCCCCTCCCATGATTACGACTATTTCTGGGATTAATGGGAGCAATATTATTGGAATTACAATACCTATGATTATGGTTAATATTACTGCATGTAATGCAGCATTGTTTGCTACATGGTCTTTTTTAGCTCCAAATGCTCTTGCAATTAATGAGTTTGCACCTGCACCTACTCCGTTTCCAAGTCCAACAATAATCATAAATAGTGGTGTTATAAAACCTAGTGCTGCTAAAGCATCTGCTCCAAGTCCTGATACCCATACACTATCTGCTAAATTATAAAGCATTATGAGAAGCATAGATAACATCATTGGCCAAGCTAATTTGTTAATAGCTTTTTTTGGATCTCCAGTTATTAATTCAATGTTCGCGTGTTTTCCTTTGGTCATATCAGCCATTTTCTTCCTCCTTTTGTGTGTTTTTTTGAATGTTTATTGATGAGATGGTCATTTTCCTCATTAATTCAACTATTTGCTTTTCGTTAGTATTGCATGTTGAATATATTTGGTTTTCCCATTCATTATTTAAATTCATGATTTTTAAAGCAACTTCTCTCCCTTTTTCAGTTAAAGATAATTGGTATTTTCGCCTATTATTTTCATTTATTTCTTTGTTTATAAGTTGTTTTTCTTGTAATTTTTGTATTGATCTAGCTATACTTCCTTTATCTATCTTAAAATGATTTACAATGTCTTCTTGGCAGGAAGTTCCTTTGTATAGTAGATATGCAAGTATGGGTGCATGTGATGAGGTTATTTCTTCGTTTTTAAGACAATTGTTTAAGTATATTAAGTATTGCCTATGTATTATAGAAATAAATGTAATAAATTTATTATGTTCATCTTTAAACAGATTCATGTCACATTTCATAAAAATCATTTTTTATAAATTTTATTTTGAAAATTTACAATTTTAATATTATGATTTTATACTATATAAAACAGTTGGTATGACAACAATTGTTATAACAATAATTGATAATTACAACAATAATTAGTTAAGTAAAAAAATAAAAAATGAGGTTAATTTAATATTATTTGCGTAATAATCTTTTAAATACTACATAAATAAACATTATTACTAAAATTACTAGTACAACTGGCAGTATACTTAATAAAATTGTATCATTAACTTTATCAAAATGATATTCTCTATTAAAGTCCATTTGTGAAGCATCAGTATGGTTAGCAGTTATTTTAGCAAAATTGTATTGTAAATCATAATAGCTAATGTATGCTCCGTCATAACATATATAATCTGGTGCTTGCTCATGTTCATCCATGTAGTTTTTAACAATTCCTCCCATTTTTATATAATCGTAAATTGAATATGAGTCTTTAGTCAATATTGAATATTTTAATGGGGAATTTGGAGCTTTATAATCTTTAGGACTTTCTAAACCATTTCCATTTAAATATGAACTAGTTAAATATAATAGCTGTTCTGCAGAATAATTATTATATGTATCATTCATTTCATTGTTTCTATTATTTAAAAGACTTTGACTAGCTTGGGCCATACTTGAAGGTGCTAATTTATGAGTTATTACTAAATCATTGTTATAATGTTTGGTGCTGTTGTAATTATTTATTTTATTAATGATTTCTTGAGCAATATATTTATTAGCTTCATCATTATTTTGGCTTAAATGACCGTCAGAACCTTTATCAGGATATTCCTTTAATGGTTGGATGTAGTTAACTCCTGAATCATTAAGAAAGGTTCCTGGTTGATTAATTCCTGCAAAAATTGATTTTGAATAATTATCGTCCCATGCTCTTCTTAGTGAATTTGCATTATCTAAATCATAATCTCCAGTATTTACGAAGATTATTTGTTTATTTGGAGTTGATGAAGAGTATTTGCTTAAAACTAAAAAATTACCAGGATCTACTGCAGCTAGTGCCACACTAACATTTGCATTTGCTTCAATAGCTCGTGTTCCCTCACCAGGTCCTGGAGCTTGACTATCAACTATTACTTTGATTTTTCCATTACTCATGTCTTCAATGTATGTTTTTATGGAATTTAGCATATCTGCATCCTCATTTGTCCCCATGATGTTGTCTGAGGTTAAAAAAACAGTTGTAGTTGCAGATACTTCTTGAATTATGCTAGTTAATAATAGGATAGCTAGTAAGATAATTACAATTTGTTTTTTCATAAGCTTATTTCACTTTTTATAATATAATAACTTTTGTATGTTACTTTGTTAAATTATTTATTAAATGGATTATTTTTCATATTTGATGATTTGTATTTGTTTTTTAGAAAAAATTTAAATAAATTAAAGTTTAATAGCCTTTTTGAGGATTTAAAGAAGATTATCTTTTATTTTAAGTTCTGTAATGTTGTTATTTTAAAAAATAATAGTTGGTGTGTTAAATTGGATTGACTTTATAAAATTATATCTAAGTATTTATTTTAAAATATTTGGTGTTATTTGTCTATGTTTAATAGTTTGATATTAATTTTATAGTTTGTTTAAATTTTAACATTTGATAATTGTTATTTTTAAAATGTAAACTGAAAATAAAAAGTTTAATTGCTAATTAGTAGCTGATTTGAAGTTAATTAATAGTAGTTAAAAAATGTCCTCAAGATAGGAGATTTAAATGTTTGAAAGTAAAGGAAAACATTTCATTGTTTCTTTAGTTTCATTAATTTTAGTATTGGCAACTATGGGTATGTCATTTGGTGCTGATTTAAATGAAACTTTTGAAACTCATGAAATAAATCTGGATAAAGATAATTTGGAAAATTCTCAAAATGATATTGTACAAACTAATGAAATAACTCTTAATGGTGGAAAATTTAGTGATATTCAAAAATCAATTGATAAAGTAGATGATGGGGGAAAAATTTATTTAAATGGTTATTATAGTGCAGATAACAGTAATTCGGTAGTATTTATAAATAAAAATCTTGAAATTATTGGAGGTTCTAATACGATTTTAGATGGAAAAAATATTTCTTGTATTTTTTCAATTCAGGAATCTGGATCAAAATCTACGATAAATAATTTAAAATTTATCAATGGTAACTCTGGACAGGGAGGAGCTATGATAATTCTTGGAAAAGATGTAACTATTAAAAATTCAGTTTTTGAAGATAATTATGCAGATCATTCTGGTGGTGCAATATATACTCTTTCAATTTTTGATAAAAGTGGTAACTATCCAATTAATGGAAATAATTTATTTATACAAAATTGTAATTTCACAAATAACTTTGCACAAATAGCTGCAGGGGCTGTAGGTGCGTATGGAAATAATACTAAAATTGTGGGTTGTAATTTTATAGCTAATAAAGTTAAACCAAGAATAAATCATGAAGCATATGGTGGTGCGATTCAGGTTGGTCGTGATGAGTATGATTTACACTCAGATATTATAAATTGTAATTTTATTAATAATCAAGCTATTGCACATAATTTAAATACTTCTCATGGGGGTGCAGGTTGTGTTAGAAATGGAATAACTTATCAAAATTGTAAGTTTATTAATAATTCTGCAAATCAGGGTGGTGCGTTAACTTATCATGCATCAGGTATTATTAAAAATTGTAATTTTAGTAATAATTATGCAAAACTTTATGGTGGTGCATTAAGTACAGGTTATGCAAATATGAATATGGATTTGAAGGTTGTTGATTGTAAATTTGATCAAAATAAGGCTCTTTATGGTGGTGCTATTCAATTAAAAGGTAAAAATATAGAAATTCAAAGTTCAGTATTTAAAAAGAATGTTGCAGCAATAAATGGTGGTGCTGTAAATATTGTGGCTAAAACAGTTAAAATTAATAATGTTGAGTTTAATGGTAACATAGCTAATGTAAATGGTGGTGCTGTTTATATTAATGGTGATAAAACAACTGTTGAGGATTCTTCATTTGTAGCTAATGAGGCAATTCCAGATGTTAAAAAATTAGATGATGGTTTAGGTGGTGCTATTTATATAAATAGCTCTTCAGCTACTATTAGTAAAAACACTTTTAATAATAATGTTGCAAGAAATGGTAGTGCTATTTACTATGATAAATCTGGTTTGAATTGTATTATTTCAGACAATATAATGGCTGAAAATCAAGCATGGGTATATGCATTACCAATTCATGCTAAAAATATTTATTATGGGGATATTTGTGAAATTTCAGCTACTATATTTGGAGGAAATAATATAGCTAAATATGGGGATTTATCTGTTTCAAATGCAATTTATAATTGTGCAAAACAAGATAAAATCAAAGTAAATGGTGAAACTCCAATTTTAGGAGCTAGTAATAATGGGAAATTGTATCAGGATAGTAGAGAGTACAATATGGATGTTTTGTTAACTGTGGTTCATGAAGATGGTTCTGTAGTTTTTAATAAAACTTTAAAATCAGATTTTAAAGGTTATGTTTCAAATGTTTTAAAAAATGTAAAACCTGGAAAATATAAAGTTAGTGCAACTCACTTTGAAGATACTTATTATAAATATATTACAAATGTCACCTTTTTTAATGTGTATCCAAAAGCAGATCTTCAAGTAAATAAAAATTCTAATTTAATAGATGCTAATTATGGTGATGTAGTAATATGGACTTTAAAAATTACAAATAATGGACCTAATAAAGCAACTGGAATTAAATTAAAAGACTTAATTCCGGAAGGTTTGTTTATTTTAAGTTGCAATGATAAAAATTACAACCAAAAAACAGGTATTTTAAATATTGCTTCACTTAATATTGGTGAATCTAAAATCATAACAATCACAACATTAGTTAATAAAACAGGAACTTTTATAAATAATGCTAGTGTCCAAGGAAATGAATATGATTGGAATTTAAAAAATAATAATGATTCTGCAAGTATTAAAGTTAACTCATCTGCAGATTTAGTTATTGAAAAATTTGTTAATGATACTAATCCTAAATTTAACAGTTTAGTTAAATGGACTTTAAAAGTTACTAATAATGGTCCAAATAAATCAACTGGAGTTTTTGTTAAAGATTTACTTTCTAAAGGATTGATTTATATTTCCGGTAATGGTAACTATGATTTTAAATCTGGGATATGGAATATTGGAACTTTGGAAAGTGGTAAATCTATTTCCATTGATATTATCACATTAGTTAATAAAACTGGTAAAATAGTTAATGAGGCTAATGTGTCTGGAAATGAATATGATTGGAATTTAAGTAATAATTATGATAATAGTTCTATTGATGTTGATGTGTGTGCAGATTTAGTTATTGAAAAATTTGTTAATGATATTAATCCTAAATTTAATAGTTTAGTTAAATGGATTTTGAAAGTTACTAATAAGGGTCCAAATAATGCAACAGGCGTTATTGTCCAAGATATTTTGCCTGAAGGATTAATTTGTTTGGATGATTCATTTAAAGGTATTTGGAAAGTTGGTAATTTGCTTGTTAATCAAACAAAAGAATTAGAAATAATTTGTTTAGTTAATAAAACTGGTAAAATAGTTAATATTGCAAATGTCTCTGGAAATGAATATGATTGGAATCTAAAAAATAATTTTGCAAATAACAGTATTGATGTTAATTCAAGTGTTGATCTTTCTGTTAAAAAATATGTAAACAATATTGATCCTGATTTTGGTGAAATGATTAAATGGTCAATTATTGTTTCAAATAATGGTCCAGATACTGCAACTAATGTTCAAATTAAGGACTTATTAGATGAGGGGTTAATATTTGTAAAATCTAAATTAACAAATGGTCATTATGATGTAAAATCTGGAATATGGTTTATCAGTTCATTAAAATCTGGAATTAATGAAACATTGGATATTTATTGTAAGGTGAATAAATTAGGTAACATTTTGAATGTAGCTAGTGCTAGTTCTAATGAATATGATTGGAACAAATCTAATAATGTGGATAATGAATCTATTGATGTAGTTAAAGTAGCTGATTTGGCTGTTGTTAAATTAATTAATAATTCAAATCCTAATTATAATGATTTAGTTACATGGTCAATAATTGTTAAAAATATTGGGCCAAATTCTGCGACTGGTGTTATAGTTAATGATTTGCTCCCAAACTCTTTAGAATATATTTCATTTAATTCACTTAAAGGTGTTTATGATCCAATAAGTGGTGTGTGGAATATTGGAAATTTAGATGTTGGTGAAGAGTTAAGGTTAGATATTATTTCTAGGATAGTTAAAACAGGAAACATTACAAACTTTGTTAAAGTTAAAGGTAATGAAAAAGATAATAATTTAACTAATAATCATTTTGAAAAATCAATTCAAGTTAAATCATCTGCAGACTTGTCTATTGTAAAATCAGTATCAAAACAAGAGTTTTATGTTGATGATTTGATTGAATATTTAATTGAGATTATTAATAATGGTCCAGACACTGCAGAAAATGTTAAAGTAATAGAAATATTAAATAATAATTTAAAATTGCTGTCTGCAGAATCTACTAAGGGTATTTTTGATAGTAAAAATAATATTTTAACTATCGGTTCTATGGGTGTTGGTGAAAAAGTTATTTTGACTGTTAAAGCTATTGCATTAACTTCTGGTCAATTTGAAAATAAAGTAAATGTTTTATCTGATACTTATGATTATAATGAATCTAATAATCATGATGAAGTTAATGTTCTTGTTTTGGATGAATTAGTTAAAGAAATTGAAGATAATGTAAAATCTTTAATATTGGATAAAAAGTTAAATAATCCATTTTATAAAGCTTTAACTTCTAAGTTGGAAACTATAACTCCATTATCTGCTTTAACACATGTTGGTTTGCAAAAAACTGGATTACCAATATTTTTATTACTTTTAGTTTCAGGAATTTGCATTGGATTTTCACCTATTAAAATTTCAAAGAAGAGATAATTTAAAGTAGCTATTTAGCTACTAATTTTTATTTTTTTCAACCGCTTTTTTAAATTTTTAAAGTACTAAAATTATTAATTTTTGCATCAATTATTTCTATATTTATCAATACAACTATTAAAAAAATAATTCAAAATTTTTATATATTCAATAGTTTTAAATAGAACTTTTAACAAATATTTATTTAGATATTGGTGTAATTATATTAAATTACATTTTTTATCTAATTAATTAATAATGGGGTTATATTATGTCTGATGAAGAAATGATTGAAGAAACAACAGAAGAATTTGCAGAAGAAGATGAAGAAAAATTACCTTTTGCTAAAGCTGAAGTTGTTCGTTTAATGAAAGAAAACCTTGATGATGACAAAATGATCAGGGAAAGAGTAAAAGTAGAAATGAATAAATTTTTAGGGGAAGTTCTTAAAAACGTATGTAAACAATTAAATGACTATCCTTATACAACTATCGAATATGAGATGCTTAAAGAATCTACTTACCCATACACTAATATTACAAGAATCAATCAAGAAAAAGAAAGAATATTATTACATTTAGAAGCTATTAAAGCAGATTGTAATGCATTAGCTATGGATGTTCAAAGAACCTTAAAATTAAAAGATGTTGCTGAAGAAGATGATTTAAGTAGCTTTTTAGCACATGATGATGAAGATGAGGAAGAAGAATAATCTCTTCTTTTTTAATTATCTTCAATAATACTAAAACCTGTTTTTAATAATTTTAATTCTTCTTCAGGGATATCTAAAATTTCAACATCATCACTTACAATATTACTTTGACCAAATGGGTCTTCAATAATTAATGTAGCAGTTTTATCTCCATTAATGAGACTTTTTAAATCTTTTAAAACTATCTGTGCATTTTTTTGAGAAGTGTTATCATTAAATAAATGAAGTGCTTGTTTTACTGCATCTTCGAATCTTGTGATTACACCTTCAACATTAGTAACATATCCTTCTGATTTTGGTCCAGGTTCTACTTTAACACCAAGTTCAGGAATAGAAACGGTAGCAGATTGTGATCTGACAATTCGAGTAGATAGATTATCTTTATTTATTTCTAAAATATATTTTGCAGGATCATTTTGTTCAAGTGCTATAATATCACTATGTTTAAATCCACAGGAATCACAAAGAATTGTTGTTTCTAAAACTTTTCCAAAATGAGGTATTTCAATTTCTCTCATTATTGATTTAGCTACTCCTTCAGTGTTACATGCAGGACATTTAATAATCATTTCGTTAATTTCTTCTTCATTCATTATAAACAAATCCTCTTTTTGTTAATTCATTAATTATATTATTTAATTTATCTTCATTAGGTGCACAGATGGTAAATTCTCTGTATTTTGATAATGTATATAATTTATTCAAATCTTCTTTTTTATCTTTATTTTCATTTAAGTTTTTAATAAATTTACTGGCTTCGTTTGTATCTGTGATATTAACATCTCTGACTAATGAATCTTTAAATTCATCTAATTTGTAAACTATTTTAATTATACTACTGTTATTCTTTTTTATAATAATATCAATAACATTTTCCAAATCATCAATAGTGTTAGTTAAACGAATAGTTTTACAGGTTTGATTTATTGTTTTAAGCAGTTTGCTTAATGTATTTTCAATATTTCCAGTTTCTAATATTGTTGCATTGAATTTTTTTGCTTGAGATATTAAATGGTCATGGATTATTCTATTTTCTTTAAAGAAATCTAGTTGTTTTCCACCTCTATGTATCTGAATTGCTCTTTTAACAAATCTTTCTTTGTGGGCTTCTTCATCAGATGATAAAATAAAGAAATAAATATTAGCATCTTCTTGAAATTTCTTAATATCAATTAATCCAGGAACCAAATGCACTCCTTCAATTATAATATCATCAAAATCAGTGATTGCTCTTTGAATTATTTTTTCTATTGCTGGAATTACATATGATGCATGTTCATCGAATCCTGCCGATACTAATTCATCATAATTATCATATTTAAATTTATTTCTTAAGCTTTTATAAGCTTCATAAGATGAGTTATGGAGTGCAGGAGCATATTCTTTTCCAATAATTCCTCTAACAACTGCTCTTATAAAATCACTTTCAATTAAATGTTTTATGTTTAGTTGTTTAGCTAATTCTGCAGCTATTGTTGATTTTCCAATTCCAGAAGCACTTCCAATTAGTATAACATAAGGTTTTCTCATGCTAGTTGTCTCCTAACTATTTTTAAATATTTATATAATGATTCTTCTTAATTAAAATATTTGTTTTTAAAAACATTATATTTTAATAATAAGAAAACTAATAATTAATAAATAGATTAGAATTTTTTGAAAATCTTTTTTTATTTAAAGTTTTTATAAAAAATTAAGATTATTTTGTTACACAGTTGTTATAAATTATAAGTTATAGGAGTGATATTTTTGTATTCAGTAGATTCAGTTAAAGAACTTCAAGATTTAAATCCCTTTATTGTTGTTGGTTGTGGAGGTGGAGGTGAAAAATTCTCCAATCTTGAGGGCATTGAAGCAGTTGGCTTTATAGATGATGATGTTAATAAACAAGGAACTCAGTTTTGCGGTAAAACTGTTGCAGCAAGTTTAAATGAATGCTTAAGCAAATCTTCTGCAAAATCTCTTGTTATCATGTTGCCTATTGGTGCAGAAGGATCAGCTATTAAATATGCTGTTCAAGCTATTGATGCTGGATTAAATGTTATAACTTCTTTTAGATCATTATCTATTAAAGATAATATTTCTTTAAAAAAATTTGCTGATTCAAAAAATTTAGTTATCAAAGAAATCGGTCCTAGATTAGATGTTGTTGAAAAAATAGCAGGAATAGCTCCTGAAAGATCATGTGAAGTTTTACCAAAAATATCTTATGAACCAAAAGCTCCAGTAATTTTTGTTGGAGGAACTTCTCAGGAATGTGGTAAAAGAACTACTTCTAAAAAATTAGGAATTGCTGCTAGTGAAAGAGGTTTAACTTCTGCAGTTATTTCTACTGATGAAATGGGTCTTGAAGAACCAACTGAATTTAATTTCAGAGCAGGAAGTTTATCTGCTATGGATGTTCCTGCAGCTGTTTTATCTGCAATCAAATATGTTGAAGAAACTAAAAAACCAGATATTATTTTTATTGAAGGTCAATCTAGTTTAACTGAAAAAGGAAATCCTCATCCAAGAGGTTTATCTGCAGCTATTTTAATTGGTGCTGCTCCTGATGCAGTTATTATGGGACATAGGCCAAATCACCCATATAGAGAACCTCGTGGTATTGAAGAAGAAATTAAAGCTATTGAGGCTGTAGAACCTACAAAAGTAGTTGGAATTTCTATTAATCTTAGAAATGCTGATGATTTGGATATAGAATACTTTGAAAACAAATATAATTTACCTGTTGAAGATGTTTATAACAATGGTGCTTCAAAATTATTAGATGCAATATTTGATTATTTAGGAGAGTAATTTAAATGGGTTTCACTGATGCGTTAAAAAGAAGTTTAGGTTTTGAAGAAGATACCTCTTTACATAATAACCATTCAAATAACTATAGAAGAGCACCTTCTCATTCTAATGATTTTAGAATGTCAAATAATGCTACTTCTGATTTAGGTGGTCATGGATATTATGATGATGTTTCTATTTCTCCAGAGCAATCTTTCTATGAAATAATGTTAATAAGACCAAAAACTATTGATGATATTAATTATGTAGTTGATCAAGTTCTTGAAGAAAGTAATCCTGTTATTTTAGATTTATCTTTTTTAGAAAAGGAAAGTCCTGCTAATTTTAAACTTGCTGGTGATAAAATTAAACAAATGAGAAATAGTTATGGGGCACAAGCACTTTTACTTTCTCGTTGTAATGATAAAAATTTAATTATTATATCTCCAAAAGGAGTTAAATTAGTGAGAAAATAGAAAAATTCTTATATTTTAAAGAATTTTTCAGCATTTTTAAATGCTACTTTCTCTATTTCTGTTTTTTTATAATCTAATTTTTCAAGTTCTCTTACAGTTTTTGGAACGGATAATGGATCAGATGGTTTATTACTAATATCACTATTTAATAAGAATTTATCAAATCCATATTGGTCTAAAATAGATATTGCTTCTTTTTTATCCATTTTTTGAGGTTGTACTGTCAAACCTAAAGTATAATCTTTGTCAATAACGTCTTCAATTATATTTTGGTTTACATGGTCGATAACAACTAATTTTGGGTTAATGTGTTGGTGGATTATATCTTGAATAACTTCCAATACTTCTTTTTTATTTTTACGTGGTGTGTGAACAATAACTTTTGATTTGGTTTCATCACCAATATCTAATTGTTTTTTAAAAATAGTTATTTCATTATCAGTTAAGTCTTCAAGTCCGATTTCACCAATAGCTATTATTTGTTTATTTTCAATCCAATTATATAGATTTTCATATATTAATTCGGGATTTACACTTGTATTTGCTGGATGGATTCCTAATGCGACTTTTAAATCAAGTCCGTATTCTTTAGCTCTTAATGTATCGTAGTTAAGAATTCTCTCCAAATGATTTAAAAGAGTGCTTTCATTATTTAACTTGTATGGGTAAAAACTACAAGTTATTGCAGTGTCTATTCCAGATAAATACATTTCACCAAAATCTTCACTACTTCTTGAATCTCCATGCATATGTGTGTCAATCATTTTAATCACTTTCTTTTAATATAGATTTTTTTCTGATTAATATTATAGTTATCTCTCTTAAAAAATTTATTTGTTGGAAGTTATTATTTTTATATTTTGCTTAACTGTTAGTTTGCATATATTCTCACTTTCCGAGTTTTTATATTTTTTAGTATTAAAAATATATTTGTTAGTAATACTTTTTGGTGATATCTGTGAATAAAAATCAAAAATCTATAAACCATTATGAATCAATATCTGAAGAAATTAAACACTTAACAAACTCTTTAGTGAGATTAAAAATCTTAGCAACTTTATACGAACAACCTCTTAACATGAAAGATATTAATAAGACCACAGGTTTAAGTTATAGCTCAATATCTAGTAATATGTTTAGTTTAGAACTTGAAGAGTATATTTATAGAGAAGGAAATTTCTATTTCATATCAAATGTAGCTAAATTTTATATATCTAATATTTTGGAATTAAATAATACAATAAAACTGCTTAACAAATTTTTTAATATTTTAGATGCACATATTGTAGATATGATTCCTGAAGAATCTGTAGCAGAATTATATTTGCTTGGTAAAGCTATCTTGATTGAATCAACTGAAAAAGATATTTATAAAACATATAATATAATTAAACATTCTTTAAAAGAAGCAGGCTATTTAAAATCCGTTTTGCCATTTGTTCATGATGAATTTAATATATGTATAAATAATTTAATTGATGCAAAAAATAGTGTTGATATTTTAGTTCCAGAAAGTATTGAAAAAAATTTCAAAGATGCTTTAAATTTGAGAAATGATTGTCTAAATTTATCTACTTTTAATAATGAATGTAATTTTTTGTTAGTTGTAACAGATAAAGTAATGATTCTTGGTCTTTTTAGAAATGATGGGAATTTCGATCAAAATAGGATAATAACTTCTAAAAAAGAGGAATGTATTAAATGGGGTGAAAATTTATTTGAAAACTTTAAAAATAATATAAATAAATGAGTATTCTATTACTCATTTATAATATTCTTCTAAATATTCTTTTATTTTATCAATAGCTATTCTTTCTTGGGATTCGCTGTCTCTGTTTCTTACAGTTACTTTATTATCTTCTAAACTATCAAAATCAACAGTTATTGCAAGAGGAATACCAATTTCGTCTGCCCTAGCATATCTTTTACCAATTGTTCCACTTATATCATATTCAACTTTAAATCCAGATTCTCTTAATTTATCAGTTAATTCAATAGCTATTTCACGAGGACCTTCCTTGTTTACGAGAGGATAAATTCCAACTTGAACAGGTGCAACAGATGGTGCAAATTTAAAGTAATCTTTTTTATCAGTTTCTTTAAATGAATGTAATAAAACAGAATAAAGAATACGATCGATACCAAAAGATGGCTCAATTACATGAGGGATTATTTTTTCACCAGAAATTTCTTCTTCAATATCTTCAAAGAGTAATAAATCAGGTGTTAACTCATAATCTTTGTCTAAATTAATAACATATTTTCCATCATTTTCAATTGCTTGTTTAATAGTATCCACATCTGCTTCTTCAATAGCTTGTTTTACTTTAGGAGAATCTCCTTTAAAAATAGGTCCAAATTTAGATAAATTAGGTTTTACAATTGTTTTTTTAACTTTTTTAGGTTCATCATATTCAATAAACACATTTAAATCATCGTTACTGTATTTACTGTGTGATGTTAAATCATATGCTCCTCTATCAGCTATTCCAATTATTTCAACCCAACCATATTTATCAGTCTTAACTTCAACATCCCAACAATCAAGAGCATAATGGGCCATTTCTCCAGGTAAATGTTGTCTAAATCTTAAAACATCATTAGGAATACCTATTTCATTTAAGAATTTCCTAGCTAAATATAACTGGTAAATTAACATTTCATTAGCTACAATTCCTTTATCAAGTGCTTCACGAGCAGTAATTTCTAGAGGTTCAGTGTTATTTATTTGAACATCTTGGGAATTTAAACATAATACTTCATCAGTTATCTGACTAAATTTAGGAGTAGTCTTATCTTTAGGATTTAAAAATATTTCAGCTTCTGCTTGTGTGAATTCTCTTAGACGAATAACTCCTTGTCTAGGTGAAATTTCATTTCTGTAAGCTTTTCCAAGTTGAACAACTCCAAATGGAAGTTTTCCTCTGAAGAATCTTTCAAGACGTTTAAATAATATAAAAATTCCTTGAGCGGTTTCTGGTCTCATGTAACCTACTTTATCACCTTTAGCTCCAATCATGGTTTTAAACATTAAATTATAATTCCAGATATTGGAAAGTTTTCCACCACATTCCGGACATTTAATATTGTTGTCAATAACAATTTGATCAAGTTCTTCATTTTCTAAACTTTCCACATCTTCACCAATAACTTCTTCAATAATATGATCTGCTCGGAATACTTCTCCACATTCTTCACATTTAGTCATTGGATCAGTAAAGTTATCAACATGTCCTGATGCTTTTAAAACTTCTTTAGGCATTACAGTAGGACCTTCTATTTCATAGAATCCTTCTCCGGAAACATATTGTTTTCTCCATTTTTGCATTATATTATTCTTTAAACTAGCTCCAAGAGGTCCATAATCTGTAAATCCAGAAACTCCTGAATATATTTCAAAAGATGGCCATAAAAATCCTCTTTTTGCACTGATATTTGTCATTTTGTCATGATTCATAAGTATTAACTTCCATTATTTTTTTAATTCATAATCTAGTTTAACCCTACTAGATTCAGGTTTTAATTGCTTCATATATTTGCTATTTCTTTTTGGATGACCATAAGGTAACTCTGCAGGAGTAGTCATAGTTTCAAATACTAATTGACATACTCTTTGACCAGGGTAAAGTGCAACAGGCATAGCTCCGATATTTGATATTTCTAAGGTGATTCTACCTTCAAAACCAGGATCAACATAACCTGCGGTAACATGCATGGTAACACCAAGTCTACCCATACTAGAACGACCTTCAACTCTAGCTACTAAATTATCAGGTACTTTAACATACTCTTGTGTTGTAGCTAGTGCAAATTCATTTGGGTGAATTATAAATGCTTCACCTTCAGGAACTTTACTTGATTCCATATAATCTGCTATGTCTTCTTCATCTTTTGGGTCAATATAAGGTTTTCTAATTACTTTAAACACTTTAAACTCATCACCTAATCTCATATCAACTGATGAAGGTTGAATTTGCTGCTCGTCCTTTAAAGAATCAATTACAATTTTACCTTCTTTAAGATATTCTTTTATGGTTTTATCACTTAAAATAGCCATTTTTTTCACACAAACAAAAATTAATATACTATATTTTTATGGCTTATTATTAAAATAATTATGTAAAAAAAGAAGTAAAAATACTATGAGTAATTCATAGTATTATTTTGTACCGTATACTCTGTCACCAGCATCTCCAAGACCTGGTAATATGTATGCGGTTTCATTTAATGTTCTATCAACTGTTGCACAGTAAATTTGAACATCTGGATGGTCTTTTTCAATTAAATTGATTCCTTCAGGAGCTGCAACAACACATAAAAGTTTGATTTTTTGAACTCCTTCTTCTTTAAGTCTTGAAATAGTTGCAGATGCACTTCCACCTGTTGCAAGCATTGGGTCAATAATTAATACTTCTCTGCCTTCAATATTTTCAGGCATTTTAAAGTAGTATTCAATAGGTTGAAATGTCTCTTCATCTCTGTAAAGACCGATATGTCCAACTTTTGCATTTGGAATTACATTTATAATTCCATCAAGCATTCCCATTCCTGCTCTTAGAATTGGCACTATGGCATAATTATCTTCATTTAATTTGCCAGTTTCCATTTTTTCAAGTGGGGTTTCAATTGTTGTTTTTTCTAATTTCGCATCTTTAGTTGCTTCATAACAAAGAAGTGTGGAAATTTCTGTAATTAATTCACGAAATTCTTTAGTTCCAGTATGTATATCTCTTAAAATACCTAATTTATGGGTTATTAATGGATGGTTAAGAACTATTTCATTCATGTTTTTCCTCCGGAATACATATGTTAAGGATAATTCCAATGATTGCTGCTAAAGACATACCAGAAATAGCTAAGGATAAATCTCCATATGTAATTGAGAGTGTAGCTCCACCTAAACCTAAAACTAACATTGTAGCTGCAACAACTACATTTTTAGTGTTTGTAAAATCAACATGGTTGTGGATTAAAATTTTAAGACCATTTACACTAATGAATCCATAAAGAAGAATAGAAATACCACCAAGAACTGGTGAAGGGATTGCAGTTAATAATGCAGTTAAATGTCCTGAGAATGCAAATACAATAGCTATGATTGCTGCAAGTCCAATTACATAAACAGAAGCAACTCTAGTCATACCTACAACAGAAGTATTTTCTCCGTAGGTTGTGTTTGCAGGTCCACCAAGAAGTGCTGCAACAGTAGTAGCTATACCATCACCTAAGAGAGTTCTGTCAAGACCAGGGTCTTGAAGGAGGTCTCTTCCAATAATTTCACTTAATACTTTGTGGTCTCCAACATGTTCCACCATAGTTACAAGTGCAATTGGGACAATAGTGAGCATAGCTCCGAAATTAAAATTATAATCAATAAATGGTAAGTAAAATGCAGGCATTTCAATAATGTGAGCACTTGTAACTCCTGAAAAGTCAACTACTCCAAGAAGTGCTGCTGCAACGTAACCTATTATAATTCCAATTAAAAATGGGATAACTCTAAGTAATCCTTTTCCTCTCACTGCAAGTATTGCTGTACTTAAAAATGCTACAAATGCAATAATTATGTTAGTCATTGGAACACTAGCAGCATTTATTCCTATTTCTTCAATTGCCGTTGGTGCAAGTGATAGACCAATAATCATAATCATAGGCCCAACAACAACTGGGGGTAATACTTTATCAATCCATTTTTTACCAACTACTCTAATAATAGTTGATATAATTACATACATTAATCCTACAAAAACGATAGCTGTAAAGACACTTGCTTTTCCAGCTATTGCATATCCTGCCACCATTGGTGCAATAAATGCAAATGAACTTCCTAGATAAACAGGACTTCTTCCTCTGGTACATAATATATAAATAAGAGTACCTATACCAGATGTAACAAGAGCTACAGGTATTGATAAGACATCTGATCCAACAGTAGTATTTACAACAATTGGTACTAGAATAGTAGCTCCAAACATAGCACATACATGTTGAATAGCAAGTAAAATCCAGTTTACAACTGGAGGTTTGTCTCTAACGCCTAATAGCATATTACTATTTTCACTCATTTTATCTCCTTTAACTATATAAAAAAATCATTTTTAAACAATATTAATAATATTCCTTTTTCGTTGAATAATTAAAATATCAATTTAGAATTTTAGCATTGATAAAAAGAATTTTTTTATTTCATTTTTAATAATATTCACAAATTTTTATTATACATTTATATTTCTTCAATTACACTTATAAAAATGTTTTTAAAATAAATTTTCGTTTAATTTGTTTATATTATGTTAAAAATAGTTAAAATTTAGTTTTTAAAGTTCAACTAAATTATATAATTCATCAACAATTGAATTAATAGAAGAGCTATCATAGTTTATAGTAATGGCATTTTGATTACATGTATTAACACAAAGTCCACAACAACGGCAGGTATCTTGGTTAATTTGAATTTTATCATTTTCAAAATTAATAGCATCTGCCATACATACACCATTTAAACATTTCATACAGTTTATACATTTGGAATTATCAATAGCTATTTCTACACCATCTAATTTGTGAATTTTATCACTTATTTTATCATCTAATTTAGGTATTACTTTCCATAAACAACAGCAAGGACAACAGTTACATATTGTAAGTAGTCCATCTCTAGGTCTGACATTCATCCAAATTGAATCTATTTTATTTTTACCTATAATATGTGTTAAACCTGCAGCATCTGCTTTGTCAACATGATTTAGAGCTTCTTGTTTACTGGCTTCGTGACAGATATTTCTTGGAATTTTTTTAGTTGTGGGTCCGAGAAAAATACATCCTATATCTTGAGGATAATTTTTACAATTATTGGAAGTTCTACAAAGACAATTATCCATTATTACAATGTCATCGATTCTTTTAATAATTTCTTTTAAAACATCTGTAGGTAAAAATTCAGATTTTTCAGATTTTATTTTTTTATTAATATTTATTGTATTTGGAATAAATGTAGTGTCATCATCTTCAAATAATGCTTTATCTATGATTTTTCTTATTATTTTTGATTGTTTAGTTAATTTAGCTATCCAAAATCTCCAATTAAATATATAATTCACTATGAAAATACTTATATCTGCAAAACTGATTTTTCTCATTGTTCACCAATTTTCATTTTTAAACGTCTTAAAATGCCTTTTAAAGTGTGGGCTTCTCTACCTGTGATATATGCACGATTTATAATATTTTTAAATGATTTTAATCCATTTTTCTTTTTATGCTCAGGTATATCTAAACTATCAATTAAATCATACATATCTTTTAACACATACTCTTTTTCAATAGCAGTACTTTCTTCTAAACCTTCAACAGGATATTCATGTATGTTTTTAAATAATTCATAAAAAATAATGGCTGCTGCATGAGATATGTTTAGGATAGGGTATGTTGGATCTGTTGGGATGGAAACACAAATATCACATTCCTCAATTTCTTCATTTGTTAATCCATTACCTTCTCTCCCAAACAAGATAGCTGTATTATTATTTGTATTAATATTTTCTCCAAGTTTTTCAGGTTTTACAGGAATTCTTGATAAATTGTAGCTTCCACCAGCTACACCAGTTGAAGCTACTTTAAAATCAATTATTTGGTTTTGATAAAATTCTTCAAGTGTTTTGTATATTTTTGCATTTTCAACAATGTATTTTCCATGTGTTGCTTGGTAAAATGCTTCAGGAGTTAAATCAGGTGGATTAATAAGAACTAAATTTTTTAATCCGAAATTAGCCATAGTTCTTGCAAGAAATCCTATATTTCCCGGAGTTTCACATTCTACAAAAACAATGTAAATGTTATTTTTAAAATTATCTAGTTCTTTTTTTGCATCATCTTCCTGATTTTTAGTTATCTTAATGCCTCGGGATTGTTTTTTAGATTTTGATTTTTTAGTGGAGGTTGATTTTTGTTCATTTTTAGTTTTTTCATCTATTTCTGGTGAATTTAGTTTAGTTTCCACTATTTTTTCTTCACTTATAGCTATATCTCCTATTTTAATCAACCCTTATTTTTTTAGTCTTTTTGGTAAGCTAGTTGTAATAATTCAATTATATTCATAGTCTTTATATCTTCACGGTTAATGGAATTTAATCCATCTTGAATATTGTATTGGCAAAATGGGCAAATTGTAATTACAGATTCAGCACCAGTTTCTTCAATCATTTTTGCTTTTTCTTTTGCAAGTGTAGATGCAATTTCTGGGTGTCCTGCTTTTATTCCTCCACCAGCACCACAACACTGACAAGGGTATTGCATTTCTTTAAATTCTATACCTTTAATTTGATTTAATATATCTCGTGGAGCATCTTTAATTCCTTGACCTCTACCTAAATGGCATGGATCGTGCCAAGTTACACTTGTGTTTAATTCTTTCATTTTATTAGTATCTAATTTATCTACTAAAAATTCACTAATATCCATTACATTTAAATTAGATCCGTATTTTGGGTGGTTATTTTTAAGAGTTGATCCACATCCTGCACATATGGTAATTACTGTATCATAATTTTTAAATACTTCTTTATTTTTATCAACAAGTTCTTGAACAATGTCTGTTTGTCCAGTTCGTATTAATGGGGAACCACAACATACCTGACCTTCAGGTATATCAATTTTAATTCCATTTGCATCAAGTACATCCATTAAAGCTTCACCAATGTGTTGTAATTTATTATCAACCATACATCCAGTAAATAATGCTATTTTAGAATTATTTTCATTTTTAACTTGTTCGATAAAACTTGGACCTTTGGATTTAATGGATCTTCCAGTTTCCTGAATGTTTTCTTTAAATGCAAGATGTTCTGGAAGTGGTCCTTTATTTTCTTTACATGCAATTTCCCTTAAACGTTCGATTGCATCTCCAAATGTGTTGATATTTTTAGGACAAACAGCTTTACATTTACCACAGCTGGTACATTTGTATAATCCTTCTTTTAAACTTTCATCAAGTCTATTAAATTCATCTCTTGGATCAGATTCAAATTTAGAAAGATATCTCATTATATAAGGTCCTCCAAATTTGGTTTTAATGAATTTTACAACTGGGCAAGTTGAAAGACAAGAATAACATTCAATACAACTTCTAACTTTTTTAGTATTTTTCATGTTTTCAGGAGTTAAATTTTCATTTATTTTATCATTGTTTTGTTCAGGATTTAAAGAAAGTTGTAACTCTTTTACTTCTTTTTCTATTGAGCTTTTGTCTACTATTAAATCTTTAATCACTGGAAAATTTTGAGGCTCAATTATTGCACCATCTTTTATTTCTTTTTGACAAGCAAGAGCTCCATTCCCGTTAAATAATATTCCACAAGATCCACATTGTCCTGCTCTACAGGAACTTCTGATGCTGATATCTGCATCATATTTTTCATTAATTGCATTTATAGCATCTAAAACTTTCATTTGTGGTGTTTTTTCTATTTCATAACACTCTAAATGTGGTTTTTCATCTACTTCTCTATCAAACCTTGATATATATACTTTAATCATTACTTTACCCCTTTAGTTATATCAAATATAAAAACAAGTATAATATTTATATTATATCTAAACCTATTATATTATATATTTTATTAGATTTTTAAATTATTTGAGGAAATAAATAATGAATTTAAAAGAATTAATAATAGGTAAACCTGGTGAAAAACAATTTTTATTAGGTAATGAAGCAGCTGTAAGGGGAGTTATAGAAGCTGGTGTTTCTGTTGCAGCTACTTATCCAGGTACTCCTTCATCAGAAATTGGAAATGTTTTATCTGTATTGGCTAAAGAGGCTAATATTTATTTTGAGTTTTCTACAAATGAAAAAGTTGCTATGGAGGTTGCAGCTACTGCAGCAGCATCTGGTTTACGTTCATTTACTTTCATGAAACATGTAGGTATGAATGTAGCTAGTGATTCATTTATGACAACTGCATATAGTGGAGTAAATGGTGGGATGGTTATTTTATCTGCGGATGATCCTTCACTTTTTTCATCTCAAAATGAACAGGATACTCGTAATTATGGGCGTTTAGCAAATGTTCCTATTTTAGAACCTTCTAATTGTCAAGAAGTTAAAGATATGGTTAAATATGCTTTTGATTTGTCTGAACAATTTAAATTACCAGTTATTGTAAGAACAACTACTCGTGTATCTCATATGAGGGGTGTTGTTGAATTTGGTGATGTTGCAGATAATTCTTCAGATGATGTTACTCATTGGAAAAAAGGATTTTTCAAGAAAAATCCATCACAGTTTGTTCCAGTTCCAGCATTTGCAAAAGATATGCATGTGGAATTAGTGGAAAAAATGGATAAAATTAATAAAATAACCAATGAATCTAAATTTAACTTTGAATCAGAATTTGCTCAAAATAAAAAATATGGTGTAATTGCTTCAAGCAGTGCTTATAATTATGCTTATGATGTAATTCGATATAATAATTTAGATGTTGATGTTTTAAAACTTGGATTTTCTTATCCTTTCCCTTATGATAAAGTAGCTGAATTTGTAAGAAATTTGGATGAAGTATTTATTGTAGAGGAAGTAGATCCAATTATAGAAAAAGATACATTAGTGGCTATTGGTAAAAATAATTTAAATGTTGTGGTTCATGGTAAATTAGATGGAACATTCCCTATGTATCATGAATTTAATTCAGATATTGTATCTAATGGTTTTAATAAATATTTAAATTTTATTGATGAAAAAGATAATGTTCATTTAGATAATTTACTTAAATTAGAAGAAGATATTCCATCTAGAGCTCCAGTGCTTTGTGCAGGCTGTCCACATAGGTCAATGTATTATGGGGTAAATAAAGCTTTAGAGGAATTAGGAATTCCACTTAAAGATGTTGTATTTGCATCAGATATTGGATGTTATACTTTGGGAATCAATCCACCATATAATGCAGCAGATTATTTATTATCTATGGGATCTAGTGTAGGTGATGGTTGTGGATTTTCAATAGCTACTAATCAAAAGGTTATTAGCTTCATTGGGGATTCAACATTTTTCCACAGTGGAATATCACCTTTAATAAATGCAGTTCATAATAAAAATAATTTTATTTTAACTGTTTTAGATAATAGAATTACTGCAATGACAGGTGGTCAACCAAATCCTGGAATTCCAGTTGATGGGATGGGTGATGATGCACCAGAAATATCCATACGTAAATTAGCATTAGCTTGTGGATGTAAATATGTTAGGGTAATTAATCCATTAAACTTGGACCAAGTAATTAAAACATATAAAGAAGCTTTAGAACGTGATGAAGTATGTGTAATTATAGCTAAAGCACCATGTACTTTAATTAAAGGCAAATCTAAAAAACCACCAATAAATTATATAAGTTCTAATTGTAATGGTTGTAATAAATGTGTAAATGAGCTTGCATGTCCAGCTATTTCAAAAGATGGTGGAAAAATCGCTGTTGATAAATCAATGTGTGATGGTTGTGGTGTTTGTATCCAAGTTTGTAAATATGGTGCACTAGAAGCTGGAAGAGGTGAATAATATGGATAATCATTATAATATTTATATTTGTGGTGTTGGAGGACAAGGGATTATTAAAACCTCTGTAATTATTGGTGAAGCTGCAATGAATCAAGGTTTGAATGTAGTTATGAGTGAAATTCATGGTATGTCTCAAAGAGGAGGTTCTGTGTCTACTGAATTAAAAATAGGTGATTATAATAGTTCAATTATTCCAGAACATGGTGCTGATATGTTACTTTCATTTGAACCTATTGAAACTATAAGAGGTTTAGACAAAGTGAATGATGATACAAAAATAGTGTTTAATACACATCCTATTGTTCCTGCTTCAGCAGATAAACCTTATCCAAGTGTAAATAATATTACTAATATTTTAAAAGAAAATTTTAATCATGTTCTTCCAATTGATGGGACTGAATTAGCATTAAATGCTGGAAATGTTTTATCATTGAACATGGTTTTATTGGGGGCAGTAACTGCTGATGATAAGTTTCCACTTTCCAAAGACTCTGTTATTGAGGCTATGAAAAATAATCTAAAACCTAAATTCCATGAATTAAACTTAAATGCTATTGAAAGTGGTTATAATTGGATTAAAGGTTAAATATTTAAATAATTAGGAATTAAATTATAATTAATTATAAAAAAGAGGTTTTGTACATGCCTTATGAAATTGATAATGCTATATTAAAAAAGGATAAAACAGGAAGAATCACTTTAATTGATCCAAAAAATATTTTTAAAGATGAGGATGCTTTTGTAGCTATTAAAAGTGATGATTTGATTACCATTCAACTTTTAATAAACAGTATTTTACACAATGACTTTAAGAGGTGGGAAGAACTTGGAGTGGTTCCTGAAAATGAATCTGTTAAAAGTTTATTTGTTCGTTTAGGTTATTCTAAAGCAGATATTGCATCATTATTAAAAGAATTTTAAACTATAAATTTGAGGTTTTCAAAATGTCAGAATTCAAATTATCTAAAGAATCAGGAACTAAGAAGTTTGAGATTTTAATGGCTATTGATTATGATGAAAATGGTAATGTGGAAGCTCAGGAGTTCTATAATGGTGTAGGCTGGTCAAATAGTCCTGCAGAAATTAGATTAAGTGCTAGTTATTGTGATGAAGATGAACAAAATGAATGGAATCTGTTTTTCAATGATTTCATGCATTTATTGGAATCAGATGATTTAGTTAATAAAGCTAAAACTTTAAAAGAAGTTAATGATTCTTATTATTTTGCAGAAGAATCTATTGAAATTATTTTAACTGAAGAAGATTAAAAAGATTAAATCTTTTTATAAATCTTCTATGTCTTCTTTTTCAAGAATATCTGCATCACTGTCTTTTAATAGAGCAATTGCATCATCCATATTTTTTAATCTCATTACTACAATAGCTTTTTCTGTTTTTGAACTTACAAATGCATAAAGATAATCTAAGTTTATACCTTTTTCATCAAATATAGCTAATGTGGAATTTAATCCGTTTGGTTCATCGGGAACTGCTACAATAATCACATCATTTTCTTTTACAATGAATCCATCTTTTTCTAAAGTTTCAATAGCTTTTTTGTTATCTGAAACAATCAATCTTAAAATTCCATATTTGGTTGTATCAGCTATTGAAAGAGCACGAATGTTTATGTTTTCTTGAGCTAATGCATTAATAGCTTTTTTCATCCTTCCTTCTTTATTTTCTATAAATACTGATATTTGTTTTACTACCATTGTTTCACCTTATTCAAAGTTTCTTTCATCAATAACTCTTACAGATTTACCTTCACTTCTTGGTAATGATTCAGGTTCGCATAATGTCACATTAACTCTTAATCCAGTTTCACTTTTAATGGATTTTATAATCATTGCCTCAGTTTTTTCCATTTCTTTCATTTCATCTGAGAATAATTCTTTTGTTGCTTCTACTTTAACTTCGACTTCATCTAAAGTATCCGGTCTTGTTACTTTGATGAGGTAATTTGGACTTGCTCCTTTGATTTTGAGCAATGCTTTTTCAATTTGTGATGGGAAGACCATGACTCCTCTAATTTTTAACATGTCATCGCTTCTACCTGTAATTCTACTCATTCTTACACTAGTTCTTCCACATTCACATTCATCAACAATTAATGAAGTTAAATCTTTTGTTCTAAATCTTAAAATAGGAATTCCAGTTTTAGTAAGTGTAGTTAATACAAGTTCTCCTTTTTGTCCAGGTTCCAATGTTTCTCCAGTTTCAGGATTAATAATTTCAGGATAGAAATGATCATCTTGAATATGCATTCCTTCTTGTTTAGTACATTCTTGAGCTACTCCAGGACCCATAATTTCTGTTAAACCATAAATATTGTATGCTTTAATGTTTAATGATTCTTCGATTTTATGCCTCATTTCTTCAGTCCACATTTCAGCTCCATGAATTCCTATTTTTAAATTAATGTCTTCTAGATTAATATCAGAGCTTTCAAGACTTTCTCCAAGGTACATAGCATATGATGGAGTACAGGTTATAACATCACTTTGGAAATCTTTCATAGTTTCAAGCTGTCTCTTGGTGTTTCCTGCAGAAATAGGTACGGTTATTGCTCCAAATTTTTGCGCTCCATGGTGGATACCAAATCCTCCAGTAAATAATCCGTAACCAAATGCATTTTGAATTATGTATTCTTTTTCAACACCAACCATTCCAAGGCCACGTGCAATACATTCTGACCAGATATCTAAATCTTTTTTAGTGTATCCTGTAACTGTTGGTTTTCCACTTGTTCCAGAGGATGCATGGATTTCTACAATTTCTTCGTAAGGAACAGCAAATAAACCAAATGGGTAGGCTGCTCTTAAATCATTTTTTGTTGTAAATGGGATTTTTTCAATATCTTTCAAGGTTTTTATATCTTCTGGGGTGATACCAGCTTCATCAAATTTTTGTTTATAAAATGAAACATTATTATAAGCTAATTTAACAGTTTTTTGTAATCTTTCTAACTGTAATTTTTCTTTTTCTTCTTTACTCATACATTCGGCTTTTTTGTTCCATACCATAGTATCACTTATTAAATTATATTTTCTTGTTCATAATTTTTTAATATAAAATTATATATAACTATTCATATTAAAAATTTAATAGTATATTAATTATTTTTTTTAATATTCGGAGTTTAAATTATGGACATTATGATTTTAGCATTAGTATTTATAATCTACATTTTTGCTTTAGTATGTGTGGGTTATTATGCTTGGAAAGGAACAGAATCCTCTGAGGATTTCATGATAGGTGGGAAGGATACACATCCTGCAATCATGGCTTTAAGTTATGGTGCAACGTTTATTTCTACGGCAGCTATCGTTGGTTTTGGAGGAGTTGCTGGTGAATATGGTATGAGTGTTCTATGGTTAGCATTTTTAAATATTATTATTGGAATATTCGTCGCTTTTGTATTTTTAGGTAAAAGAACTCGTAGGATGGGACACAGTTTAGGTTCTTTAACATTTCCTGAGTTTTTAGGTAAACGTTTTAATAGTAAATTCATTCATTATTTCTCAGGTTTAATTATATTTTGTGCTATGCCTCTTTATGCGGCAGTAGTTCTTATTGGTGCTGCAAGATTCTTAGAATCTTCTTTAATGATTGATTTTGGATTATCTTTATTTATATTATCATTAATTATTACATTTTATGTATTCTTTGGTGGTATTAAAGGTGTAATGTACACTGATGCTTTACAGGGAGTAATTATGGTATGTGCAATGGTATTCTTACTTGGATTTGTTTACTGGTTATTAGGTGGTGTAACTCATGCTAACTCTGCTTTAACAAATATGGTTAATTTATATCCTGCCAGTGCTACAGCTACTGGTGGAACAGGGTGGACAACATTTCCAGAATTGGGATCTCCATTCTGGTGGAGTTTAGTTTCATCTACTCTTATTGGTGTTGGTATTGGTGTTTTAGCTCAACCACAATTAATTGTTAGATTCATGACTGTTAAATCAGATAAGGAATTAAACAGATCAGTTCTTGTTGGGGGATTATTTATTGCAATCATGCCTACTACAGCTTATATTGTAGGAGCACTTTCTAATGTTTATTTCTTTGATAAATTAGGAAAAATAGCTGTGGATGTTGTTGGTGGAAATGTTGATAAGATTATTCCAACATTTATTACAATGGCATTGCCGGAATGGTTTGTGTATATATTTTTATTATCTTTATTGGCAGCAGCTATGTCTACAATTAGTTCTCAACTTCATACTCAAGGAACTGCATTTGGTGTAGATATTTATGGTACTTTAAGAAGTAAAGCTAAACAGAAACTAGATCAAATTACAATCACACGTATTGGTATATTAATAGCTATTATTTTAGCTCTTGTATTGGCATTTTGTCTTCCAGGTAGTATTATTGCTCTTGGAACAAGTTTGTTCTTTGAAATATGTGCTGCAGCATTTTTACCTGTATTTTTAGGTGCTCTTTATTGGAAAAAAATTACTACTAAAGGAGCTATTGCAGGAATTGTTTCCGGAACTTTTGTTAGTTTGTTTTGGTTACTTTTCGTATTTGCAAAAACAGCTAAAGGTTTAGGATTATGTAAGGCAATATTTGGTTGTTCAACTTTATTGTCTGCAATGCCATGGCCTTATATTGATGTGATGTTAATAGCTGTTCCTATTTCTGCTGTATTCACAATTGTTGTTAGTTTACTTACAAAACCTCCTGCTAAAGAAGTTATTGATAAAGCATTCGAAAACATTGATAAAAAAGGAAGTGAGGTACAATGATGGTTTTAGGAATTGAAGACCCGTGGATATGGGGTGTTTATGTCTTAATCATTTTATCCACTTTATTATGCATTGTTTATGGTATTGTGTATTGGAATAAAGATTATTAGCTTTTTTTCTCTTTTTTTATTTTTTAATTTTTCAAAATAGTAAAATATATATGTCATAAAATGTAAAGGATAGATTACACAGTGTAAGTTATATATTACATTGTTTTGTAAGTGATGATTATTCTGAGATTGTTAACTATATTTACTTAAAAATTTCTGCTAATTATTTAGTGTTTTATGTAAATTAATTGTTGTACTACATTCTGATGAAAAATTGAAAAATCCCCTTAACTAATACAAACATATTTATTCATTTTGTGTGTAAATTTGGTTAATTAATTTTAATAATTGTCATTTGCGGCACTAGTAAAAAAATAGTTTGAGTATTTGGCATATAATCAATAATATAACATTACCTCCCAATTAATCTGCCAATAAGGATTGAAACACGTTTCTCTTAAAAAAAATCTCCGTTAATACTTTAAACTATTTATTACTAGTATAAAAAATATGTAATTGATTTTTTGTGTTCACCAAAATATTTTTTTTTAAAAATTACATATTTTTCAATTCTCTTTTATTGTAATTAGTATTTGTAGGAGTTTTAGATAATGCTGTTTTAATTACTCCAAATATTGTTTTTAAAAGATAGGGACCATCTTGTAAAAATTGTTTTATAATGTAATGGGGTCTTAAATAAAATTTAATAAATGCTTTTGCTTGTATTTTTCGCATATCTTTTAAAGAACAATCAACAGTTTCTAAAATTGGTGTTATCAAAGTATATTTTGACCAATCTTTTATTTTTATAAGATTCTTTTCAAATGATTCTTTGTAAAATTTTGTTCCTGGATAAGGGGTAGCTAAACTATATATTGCATAGTTTGGTTTAAGTTTATGTACAAATTTTATAGTTTTATTCATGATTTCTTTAGTATCTCCAGGCATACCTAAAGCTACAGAAGCTATTGTTCTTATTTTTAGTTTACGAGCAATTTTAAATGCATTTTCAATTTTTGAAATTGTAGTGTTTTTTTGCATGCGATTTAATTGTTGTTGATCTGCAGATTCAACACCAATAAATATTGTGATACATCCAGCTTCCTTCATTTTCCTTAGCATTTTTTCATCTAATGTATCTACACGTGATGTACAACCCCACATAACATTTATGTTTCTTTTTATTATTTCATCACAAATAGCTATTACTTTTTGTTTTTTTAAAGTGAATGTATCATCCATAAATGCAATAGTGTCAATATTATATTTTGATTTTAAATGTTCTATTTCGTCAACTATATTTTCTATACTTCTTTGCCTAATTTTTCTACCGTGCATTGCAGCTGATGAGCAAAAAGAACATTGCATTGGACAACCTCTTGTTGTAATCATGGTTGTCATATGGGTGTCCATGTCTAATAATTTATATTTGTTCATTGGCAATAAATTTAAAGCTGGAAATGGTAGACTATCTAAGTCATTTATTAAAGGTGCTTCTGGGGTTACTATGACTTCATGGGAATTTTTGTCTTCATAAACAATTCCTTTAACATCTTGTAAATCAGTATTATTTTCTAATGCATTCACTAAATTTAACATGATGTATTCGCCCTCACCTCTAATTACAATATCTATATTTTCATCTTTCAGAGTTTCTATAAAGTTAAATGTAGGATGGTAACCACCAATTGCAACAATTGAATTTGGAAGGGCTTTTTTAACTACTTGAGCTGTTTCAAGTGCTCTTCCTATTGTTGGTGTAAGTGCTGTTAAAGCTACTAAGTCAGGTTTTCTTATGATTAATTCATCTTTGACTTCTTTAAAATTCATATCTTCTGCAGATGCATCTAATATTTCAACATCAATATTATTTTCTTGTAAAACTGCAGCCATATAGGCAATTCCTAATGGTGGAGCTATAACTCCCATAAATTTATATTTTGATGCAGTTTGTGGAGGATTAATAAATAAAACTTTCATTGTTTTACCCCTTTATTTACTTCGTTAAACATACTATCTTAAGGTGTTAATATAAATAAAGTTTATGTTTACCTAAAGTAGGTATAATTAATTTTAATAGTATTGAAAAACATAACTATTTTCTAATAATTAAATTTAATGAGGATAATATTATGATACCTGGTATGAATGCTAAACAAATGAAAAAAATGGAAAGACAAATGAAAAAAATGGGAATGGATATGAAAGACCTTAAAGGAGTCAAAGAGGTTATTATCCGTTTAGAAGATAAAGAATTAATTATATCTAATGCTGAAGTTAGTATGATGAATGTCATGGGTCAAGAAACTTACCAAGTAACAGGTAAAGCACAAGAAGTAGCAATTGATGAAGAAATTGTCATTCCTGATGAAGATATTGAAATGGTAGCTAATCAAGCAAATGTGTCTGAAGATAAAGCAAAAGCAGCTTTAGAAGAAACTAATGGTGATCTTGCAGAAGCTATTTTAAAATTAAGCCAATAGGATAAAAACATGACTATTATTGTACATATTTCTGATTTACATGTTAGTAAATTAGATTTTGATGAAGATGTTTTTATAAAGGCAGTGGCTGAAATAAATGATATCCAACCGGATATGATAATTTTAACTGGAGATTTAACTAATAATGGTTATTATAATGAATTTGTTCAAGCTACTAAATATTTAAGTATGTTTGAAGCACCATTATTTGCAGTGCCTGGAAATCATGATGCACGTAATTTAGGTTATGAAACTTTTGAAGAGTTAATTGGTGAATGTAGTTGGAAACTTACAAAAGATGATGAATTTGTAGTTATAGGTTTAGATAGTAGTTCTCCAGATCTTTCTAGTGGGAATATTGGTAGGCCGCAGCATCTTTGGATGGAACATCAACTTGATAAATGTGTTGTTGATGAACTGTTTAGTATTGTAGCTTTACATCATCATGTAATTTCTATTCCTAAGACTGGTAGAGAACGTAATGTTTTAACTGATGCTGGAGATGTTCTTAAAACATTAACTGATCATGAAGTTGATTTGGTACTTGCAGGACATAAACATGTTCCGAATATTTGGAAAATGAATAATACGTTATTTGTTAATGCTGGTTCATTATCCTCTAATAAACTTAGAGGTAATGATAAAAATTCATATAATGTGTATGAAATTACTAATGATACAATTAGGATATTTCTTAATAAAGTCGGTGGAGAAAGGTTTTTATTTGGAGAATATCCAAGAAATGGTATTTAGTTGACTTTTAATTAAATTTAAATATAAAATTTACATATACTATATAATAATAAATAATTTATAGATTTTAGGTGATAATGTGAAAGTTGTTGTTGATGCTTCAAATGTTGCATATAGTACAAAAAATGAAAACTCACAACCTCAAATGTCTAATATTTTAGCTGCGGTTAAATCTTTAGAAGAAAGTGGCGATGAATTTGTAATTATTGCTGATGCATCACTTCGTCATGATATTGATGATAAGGAAAAATTTGAAAAATTGTTGGAAAGTGAGAATGTAGAAGAAGTTCCAGCAGGTAATGATGCAGATCATTTTATTCTTAATATAGCTAATAATGAAAGGGCTAAAATTTTATCTAATGATAAATTTAGGGATTATGCTGCGGAATTTAAAAATATTAATTCTATGAGAATTCCTTTTGTAATAGAAAATGGTAGACTTGCATTTGGAAATCCTAAATCACCTAAAAAGGATAAAAACATTTTGCAGCATATATCTGATGAAATTATTAAACAGTTAAACTTTAAAAGATGGGAAGTATATACTGGAAAAGAAGGATTGGAAATTTCTCCTTTAAATATTGCTAAACAAGCAATTATTCGTATAGATAGTGATAATGATGCAAGTTCTAAATTAGAAAAGGTTTTTTCTAAAATACCCATGTTTAATAAGATTGTTGACATGGTTGATGATGTAGAAGTGGCTGCTCCATATGTTATTTTTGTATTGGTTCATCCAAAAGATTATAAATTAGCAGTTAAAAATGCAGGTAATATTTCAGTTACTGTTGCAGATAGATTAAGACTTGAAAAAAAACCATTAATTGCTGTTCGTAATGATTTATTTACAAAACCAGGTACTTTTGAGTTGAATATAATGTTAGCTGATGAAGTCACAGAACATGCTCCGTATAATGTACTTGTTCGTGTAAGTACTCATGATGAGGTTTTCATTAAGAAAAATTCAAGAAACATTGCTAGTACTATAGCTGGAAGGCTAGGCTCTTGGAAATTCCCATTTGTTTCTGTTAAACCAGACATGCTTTTAGAAAAGCCAGGGGATTTTGAGATTGACCTAGAAAAAGGAGGAGGTTTGGATGGTTAATAGCTTAACTAAAGAACTTATTAAGCTATATACAAAACTTAATCCAATTAGTATTGGGACTAAGTTTTTCCCAACAAATTCTGTTGAGACTGAATATGTAGAGTTATTTAATTATACTCATACTATTCTTTTTGAACTTGAAAAAGCAGAAATTACTTCAGATAGTATTTTAGAAAATCTTAAACGGGATATTGGTGTTGAAAATCTTCCAGGGGATTATAATTTTTATGAACTAAAAGCAGCTGAAAATAAAGTTGAGGAATATGCTCTTGTAAGTAATATTATTATGGGTAGTGATCGTTATTTTTACATTGAGCTTCCCCGCCCATCTAATTTAATTAATATTTTTGTAAAGATTATTGAAAATGAAAAAGGAGCTATAGTTGAAAAGAGTTCTACAGAACTTGTTGCAAGAATGTTAAGTAAAAATGATGCGATAAGAGTAGCTATTGAAATTATTGGAATCGGATTGGATAAAGGTATTCCAATTGTTTCAGCGGTAGGTATGACTGGAGCTGCTTCTATTGAACGTTCAATTAATTATACTCAGAATGTTGGAAATTTTCCAGGTGTTGCATTTACTAAATTAGGTGGAGAATATGCACTTGTATTTGATGAACCATTTAAATTAATGCAATCAGAACCTAAAGAATTGCAAAATTATTTGTTCATTGATTTAATAGATTCAACAGGTTTTATTAGTAAAAATGGTAGAAATAAACTAGTTGACTTGATGACTGGAATTAAAAATTTCATTGAAACTGAGTGTGAAGGTGAATTAGAAGGTTATAGGGAAGGTGGGGATGATTTTATAGCAAGATTCCCATCAAAAGATTTAGCTATTCGTGCAGGATTGGATTCTGCTTGGTTTGCATTGGATAATGGTGCAAAAATTAGGGCAGGAATTGGTAGGAGTAGGAGAGAAGCTGGTGAGAGGGCTCAATTAGTTGATAGTTTAAATTCAACATCTCCACTTTCATTAGTTGTATTTGAATTAGCTAATGGGTTATATGCATATAACATTCCTTCTGAATTTTCAAGAACTATTATTGATTTATTTGAAAATCAGAAAGGTAAACTGATTGGAATATTTGTATTTGTGTTTATATTTGCATATGTTTTATCTGTATTAGGTTTAGGAATGTTTAGTTTTATTGGAATAATTTTGGTACTTGTTTATGCAGTATTATCTTAATTAAATTGAAAAGGGAGTTAAACGTGGCGTCTAAAAATGATGGAACACTAGTTGTGTTCATGATTATAGCATTAATAGCTTTTTGTGTAGGTGCTGGAATTGGTGTTTCCATGTCTATGTCTGATGATGGTGCTGATGTAGCAAATAATACAACACATGTTGAAAATGTTACTCAAGAAATGACTACAAATTTAACTGATAAAAATAATGTTGTGGTTTATGATTCAGAAATAGATCAAGCAAATTATCTTGAAAGAGGAGATACAAACTTAAATTATACGAATAATTAATTTATAGGGAATATTATGATATTTAAAGAGATTAATGGGGGATTATCTGTTATTGATAATCTTAAAGTGGCTGGAGCTAAAGAAGGAAAATATGGTGTTGCAGTTATTGTAAGTGAAAATAGTGATGCTTCAGCAGTTTTTACTTCAAATAAAATAGTGGCTGCTCCTGTAATTTATACTAAAAAGGTAGTTGAAAAAGGGAAAGTTTCTGCAGTTTTTGTAAATAGTGGTAATGCTAATTGTTTTACAGGTGAACAAGGAATAAAGGACTGTGAAGAATTAGTAGAATTAGTTTCTAAAGATTTAAAGATTCCTAAAGATGAAATAGCTATTTCTTCAACAGGAGTCATTGGTCGTAAAATGCCTATGGATATTATTACTAAAGTTGCTTATGAAGTATTTCCTAAATTAGGTAATAAACCTGAAAATTCATTGGCTGCTGCAAAAGCTATTATGACTACTGATAAAATTCCAAAGGAATGTGCTTTGGAAGTTACATTAACTAATGGTGAAAAAGTTAAAATTGCAGGTATTACTAAAGGTAGTGGGATGATTGCTCCAAATATGGGAACAATGTTGTCATTTATTGTAACTGATGGAGTGATGAAAAGTAATAATATTAATAAATCTCTTAAAATAGCTGTTGATAAAAGTTTTAACATGATTGTTGTTGATGGTGATGAAAGTACTAATGATACCTGTTTACTCATGGCAAATGGAGCATCAGGAGTTAATATAATTAATGATGGTGAAATCGACCCTAATTTTCAGGAAGCATTAGAATATCTTTGTATTAATCTGGCTAAAAAAATGGTTAAAGATGGTGAAGGAGCATCTAAGGTCATAGAAGCTAATGTTTATGGAGCTAAAAATATTGATGAAGCTAGACTTGCAGCAAAATCAATTGTAACATCTCCATTATTTAAATCCGCAGTATTTGGTGGTGATCCAAATTGGGGAAGAATAGTTTCAGCAATTGGTTATTCTGGAGCTGATGTAAGTGCAGATACTGTAACCATAGCTATAGCTAATAATGATGATAATGTTGATCTTGTAAGAGAAGGGGAAATTCTTGCTTTTGAAGGAACAACTAATCTTGAAAGAGCTGAAAAAATAATGATTGGTGAAGAAATTATTGTAAATGTGAATTTAAATAAAGGTGGAAGTGAAGCTACTGCATGGGGTTGTGATTTAAGTTATGATTATGTCAAAATTAATGCAGAATACACTACTTAAAGAAAAGATATAAATACTTTAAAAAGTAAATATTTTTATGTTATAGAAATTCTATTTTTGATTTTCGATTAAACTGATATTAAATCAAATTTTAACTATTATAGTTATATTATTTGATTTTAATTTATTAATTAAATTTAATGGGGATATGATTATGGCAAAAGTTAAAGGAACCAATAAAAGAACAAGAGCAAAAAGAAGTTATACCAAACCTGGTAGTAAAAGAGGAAGAGGAGTTAAACAAACCTGGAAAAAATAATCCTCTTTTTTATAACTTTTTTTAAAGCTTTTTTTACTTAGAAACAATTATATACTATTTTTTAAAAAATATTACTCATATACTATAGGATGTGGTATTATGGGTAAAAAAATGATGATGCCAGCAAATGGACATAGAATTCAAGGTATGACTAGTGAAAAGTTCCTTGATGCTACAGAATTTTTAGATGAATTAAATCTTACAGGTAGCGAAAATTTCATGGATGCTGGATGTGGTGATGGTCATGTGGCTATTAAAGCATTAAATGAGTACATTACTGATGGGTCTGTTTATGCATTAGATATTTATGAACCATCTATTGAAGATATGATTAAATATAAAGAAGAAAACAATGTGGATAATTTAATTCCAATAGTATCTAATATTGCGGAACATATTGATTTGGATGATGAAATGTTAGATGTTATTTTAATGGTTAATGTTTTCCATGGTTTTAAAGCTACAAGAACTTTAGATGAAGCTGTTAATGAATTGTCTAGGGTAATTAAAACTGATGGTGGAAGAATAGCTATAATGGATTATAAAAAACAAGATGTTAAACATGGTCCTCCAACAGCTATCAGAAGTTCTCCAGATGATTTGCAGGAATTATTCTCAGCACATGGTCTTAAAATGACTTATTTAAATGAAGAAATTGGGGAAGATATTCCTGAAGGTAAATCTCATTATTTAATAATATTTGAAAAAGAGTAGTTAAAATGATTTTTGTAGCTATTTTAGCAGGTGGAATTGGATCAAGAATGGGTGATACTGACACTCCTAAACAATTTTTAAATTTAGGTGATAAACCTATTTTAATCCATACTATCGAAAAATTTGTGATTAATGATGAAATGGATAAAATAATAGTTTTAACTCCACAAAATTTTATAAATCATACTAAACAATTAATTAAGGATTATATTTCAGATAATGATAAAATTGTAGTAATTGAAGGTGGAGAAACTAGAAATGATACTTTAAAAAATAGTATTGATTATATTAATGAAAATTATAATATTGATGATGATTCATTAATTATAACTCATGATTCTGTTCGTCCATTTGTAACTCATAGAATTATTCAGGATAATATTAAAGCTGCAAAACAGTGTGGGGCTTGTGATACTGTAATTCCAGCTACTGATACTATTGTTGAAAGTAGAGATGGCAATGTAATAACAGATATTCCAATTAGAGATTATTTTTATCAAGGACAAACTCCACAAACATTTAAAATAAACAAGTTAAATTCTTTAATTAATGATTTAACTGAAGATGAAAAAGAGATACTTACTGATGCTGCTAAAATTTTTGTTTTAAAAGGTGAAAAAGTATCTTTAGTTAAAGGAGATGTAACAAATATTAAAATTACATATCCTTACGATTTAAAATTAGCTAATACAATTTTACGATCAAAATGATTAATGTTATTTATAGATTAGTGGCTCCAAAATTCTTTGAAGAGGCAATTGAAGAAATTGATGTTACTGATGGTGTAATTGTAAGACCTATGTATTTATCAATTTGTCAAGCTGATCAAAGATATTATCAGGGTAAAAGAGCTAGTGATGTTCTTGAAGAAAAGTTACCTATGGCATTAATTCATGAAGGTATTGGAAAGGTAATCTTTGATAGTACTGGGAATTTTAATGCAGGAGATATTGTTGTAATGATACCAAATACTCCAACTGAACACGATGAATATGTATCAGCTAATTACTTGTCATCATCTAAATTTAGAGGTAGTGGTTTTGATGGATTTACATGTGATTTAATCAAATTAAATCATGATAGATTAGTTAAACTACCTTATAATTTTAATTTAGAAGTTTCTTCATTTATCGAATTAATATCAGTAATTTGTCATGGTATTTTTAGATTTGAAAAATCAGCTATTAAACGTAAAAATAAATTTGGTGTTTGGGGAGATGGGAATTTAGGTTATATTACAGCATTACTACTTAATGAGTTTTATCCTGAAAGTGAAGTAATTGTCATTGGAAAACATTCTGAAAATTTAAACTTGTTTTCATTTGCAGATAAAGTTTATAAATTTCATGAAATTCCCAATGATTTAACTGTTGATCATGGTTTTGAATGTGTTGGATCAAATGCATCACAAGCAGCTATTGACCAAATAATAAATGTAATAAATCCTCAAGGATCAATAATTCTATTTGGAGTAAGTGAATATTCAATTCCAATTAATACTAGATTAATTTTAGAAAAAGGATTAATTATTCAAGGGATAAGTAGGAGTGAAAGAAAAGATTTCTTAAAAGTAGTTGAAATACTTAAAAATAATCCTAAACTATTTAATTTATTAGAAAATTTAATAAATAATGTTGTATCTATTGAATCATTAAATGATTTAAAAGAAGCTTTTGATAAAGATTATATTTCAGGTTTTGGAAAAACAATTTTAAAATGGGATAAATAGTAGTAGATTATGTCCCAAAGATTTAATAAATGATTAAGTAAAATAGTTAGTGTAGTGATTAAATGAAGGACGTAAATATTTTAGTTGAGGCTTTACCTTATATTAAAAAATTCCATGAAAAAAAGATTCTAATTAAATATGGTGGCCATGCTATGGTTGATGAGGAAGCAATGTCTTCTACAGTTCGTGACACAGTTCTTTTGAAATATGTAGGTATGGAACCAATTATTGTTCATGGTGGAGGTCCAGAAATATCTAGATCTATGGATAAGTTAGGTAAAGAACCTAAATTTATTAAAGGACTAAGAGTTACTGATGAGGAAACAATGGAAATTATTGAAATGGTTTTAGTTGGTAAAATAAGTACTGATATTGTTTCTCAAATTTCTTATCATGATGGAAAAGGTATTAGTTTATCTGGTAAAGATAGTAGGTTAATCTTTGCTCATAAAAAACCAGTTAGTAAAGTTACTGATGAATCTGGAACTGAAGAAGAAATTGATTTAGGACTTGTGGGTGAAATTGACTGCATTAACACAGATTTACTTGAAATGTTTTTAAAAAATAATTATATTCCAGTTATATCTCCAGTAGGTATAGCTAATGATGGAACAAGTTTAAATTTAAATGCAGATACAGCAGCTGGTGAAATAGCTAGTTCTGTTGATGCTGAAAAATTAATAATTTTAACTGATGTTCCAGGTGTTTTAAGAGATCCTAATGATCCTAATTCTTTAATTCAAAGAATAAAAATAGATGAAATTCCAGATTTAATTGAACAAGGGGTTATTTCTGGAGGAATGATTCCAAAAATAGAAACTTGTGTAAAAGCAATTGAAAATGGTGTTAAATCATGCCATATTATTGATGGACGTAAAAAACATTCTCTTTTACTTGAAATCTTCACAAAAAATGGCATAGGAACAATGATATATAAATAATTTTTTTTAACATGTAAAAAGGAGAATATAAAAAAATTAGATTTGATTATATTCTTCTCTTAATTTCCTTCTAAGTAACTTCCATCCGTTAACTCTTGGAAGTTCATCTAAATTAAATATTTTTCGAGGTACTTTGTATCTAGATAAATTTTCACGAGCATATTTAATTAAACCTTCTTCATCGGTTTCGTTTTCCCAAACAACTGCCGCTACGGGTAATTCTCCACGATGACAGTCGGGGATACTGAAAATAGCTATTTCTTTTACTGCAGGATATTTTATTAATACCTCTTCTACTTCTGTTGGATAAATTTTCCATCCACTCATTACAATCATGTCTTTTTTACGATCAGTAATGAATAAACGATTATCTTCATCAATATATCCAATATCTCCTGTTAAAAACCATCCATTTTCTAAAAATGCTTCTTTAGTAGCTATTTCTCGTTTCCAATAACCTTTAGCTACTGCAGGACCTCTTAATGCAATTTCTCCATGTTCATATTTTTCAAGTTCTTTAGTGTAATCATGTTCATCAACAATTTTAACTTCTGAAAAGCAAACTGGATGCCCAACACTTTCAAATCTATCTGCTGTTCTATAGTCTTCAGGTCTAATAACTGTTCCAGTTCCAATTACAATTGTTTCAGATAAACCATAAGCATTAATTATAGGAATTTTGTATTTTTCATGGAATTGTTTCCAAATTTTTTTGTGTAATGGTCCTCCTCCACTTATTAATTCACGAACGGTTTTTAATTGTTCTTTTGCTTTGTTATCAAGTCTTGTTAAGGAATGGATTACCGGAGGCATACCTGTTAAAATAGTAACTTTTTCTTTTTGACATAATTTAAGATATTCGTCTAAATTAAATTGTTCTATCATAATGTAATAAGCTCCAGCTCTAAGTGCTGCTATTGCCCAAGATAATCCTACATGAGCCATTGGATAAATTCCCATATAAACATCGTCTTGTTTTAAGGTTAATACATCACATTCATTGTGTATTGCTGTAAAATAATTTCCATGTGTAAGCATAGCTCCTTTTGGTTGTCCTGTTGTTCCGGAAGTATATTGTAATTGACATAAATCATCCCAGTTGGTAGGTTCTATAGGTAATATCTTTTCATTTTTATAATTGCTAATATTTTTTGGAATGTATTTGTCAAGTTCTACAATATTTTTAGCTTCCTCATCTGTAATCATTAATTTAGCTTCAGAATCTCCAATAATATATTCAAGTTCATGTGGAGTAAATACTCTGTTTGTTGGTATAGCTATTGCTCCAATCCTCCAGATTGCAAATAATGAGAATAAATAACTTGTAGAGTTATTTAAATATATTAAAACACGGTCTCCTTTTTTAATGCCGCATTTTTTTAAATCACGTGCAATTCCAGATGTTATTGATAATATTTCTTTTGAATTATATTTTTCATTAGTTTTTGGATTGTATAAGACATTTTTATCTAATCTACAAGCATTAGCATCAAGAAATGTAGTTATATTGAGCATTTAGTCACCTTCAAGTATTTCATTTGTGATGGTTTTGGTAAGTTCCATTGTTGTACTGTTTCCACCTAAATCTGGAGTTAATGTTTTTTGGTTGTTTACAACAGTTTCAACAGCATTATTTATCTTTTTACTTAATTCATATTCTTTTAGATAATCCAACATCATGGCTATAGTTAAAATCATAGAACAAGGGTTAGCTATACCTTTACCTGCAATATCTGGTGCTGATCCATGTACTGGTTCAAATAATCCATGTTTATCTCCAATATTTCCTGATGGTGCAAGTCCAAGACCACCTACAAGTCCAGCACTTTCATCAGATAATATGTCTCCAAATAAATTGCTGGTTACAATTATATCAAATGATTGTGGTTGTGTAATAAGATACATTGCTGTTGCATCAACATATAAATCATTAGTTTTAATATGTGGGTAGTTTTTAGCTATTTTATAAAAACTTTCTTTAAATACACCGTCTGTTTTTTTCAAAACATTGCTTTTATGTACGCATGTTACTTTTTGTTTTTGTTTAGATTTACATTGTTCAAAAGCAACTTCGGATATTTTTTCGCTGGCTTTTTTGGTAATAACTCGATTAGCTATTAATTTGTTGTCTTGTTCATATTCTATTTGACTGTAAAGACCTTCGGTGTTTTCACGAACTATTAAAAAATCAATATCTTTGGCTATTGATTTAACGCCTTTGTAAGATTTTATGGGTCTTAAATTTGCATATACATCAAGTTCTTTTCTAAGATTTATAATCGGGCTTGGTTGTCCAGCTGTACTTGTAATTGCTCCAAATAATGTTGCATCTGAATTTTTAGCTATTTTAATAGTTTCTTCAGGTAATGTGGTTCCAGTCTTGTTGAAACATTCAAAACCAGCTTCACCATATTCAAAACTAAAATTTAAATCTAGTTTATCTAATAAATATTCACCAGATTCCATTACTTCTTTTCCAATTCCATCGCCGGGGATTATTGCAATTTTATACATTATTTCACTTAGTTAATTTTGTTCGTATATTTTCGAAATATATTTATATAGTTAGATATAATTATTATATGTTTACAGTTTATTAAATATTAGTGAGGGATGTTTATGTCAAAATCTGTTGAAGAATTAATTGAAGACTTAAATAACCAAGATGAATTTGTTGTTGAAGCTGCTATTGGTGAATTAGAAATAATGGGGGAAGAATCTGTTGATGCTTTAATGTCTGCTTTATCTCACAGGAAAAAAAATGTTCGTTTAAATGCAGCAAAAATTTTAGGAATTATGTCTAATCCTAAAGCTATTGATGCTTTAATTTTAACTTTAAGAGATAGTAATAAATTAGTTAGAAGGGAAGCATCTACTGCTTTAAGTCGTATGGGGCAATTAGCTGTTGATCCTTTGATTGATATTTTGGATGATGAAGATTGGAGAGTTAGAGGTGCAGCTGCTTGGGCTTTAGGAAATTTAAAAGATAAAGCAGCTATTGAACCACTCAAAGCGCTTTTAAATGATGAAAGTGGTTATGTTAAAGCTGGTGCATTAAATGCAATAAATACTATTAAAGAAGAATAACTATATTTGTTATTTTCTTCATTTTTTCCTTTTTTTTAAGATTTTTTTTGAACATTATATATTTTTATTGATATATTCATAGTTTTTTTCAGAATTTTTTTTAGTCGGAAGTACTTTTCCACTACATTTATATAATATGAATGGATAAATATTATATTAGCAAATATTCTATATCTTAATAATTTTTACTATAACTTTTAGAATTACTGCTATTTTTTAGAATAATATTTTTACAATGGTTAGTGAGTTATATGATTACAATAGGAATACTAAATTTACAAGGTGCCGTAAGTGAACATTATGACATTACAAAAAAAGCTATTGAAAATATGGGTATTGAAGCAGAAGCAATTTCTGTAAGGTATGCTGATGAGGTAGCTATTTGTGATGGTGTAATCATTTCCGGTGGTGAAAGTACAGTAATAGGGAAAATCATAAAAGAAAGAGGGATAGATAAAGTTATTAAAGATAACAATATTCCTGTTTTTGGAACTTGTGCAGGAATGGTTTTGCTTGGTAAAAAAACTGATTTTGACCAACCATTATTAGGAATTATGGACATTTCAGTTAAAAGAAATGCATTTGGAAGACAAGTAGATTCATTTGAAAGTCCGATTTCTATTTTGGGTGAAGATTATTTAGGAGTTTTTATTAGAGCTCCATCACTTGATGATTATGATAAATCCAAAGATGATATTAAAATTTTATCAAAATTAGATGATGAAATAGTAGCTATTCAGCAAGGATCAAATATTGCAATTGCATTTCATCCAGAATTAACTGATGATACTAGAATTCATGAATATTTTATACAGGAGGTTTTAAATTGTGTGGAATAGCAGGTATAGTTTATAAAGATAAAAAATTACATTGCGCAGGTAATGATATGACTAATATGCTTCATCAACTTCAGCATAGAGGTCCTGATTCTGCAGGTTATTCAATTTATGGAGGAACAGGTCTTAAAGATGATGAATATATATTAAAAATCCAAGTAAAAGAACAACCAAGATTACTTGAAACAGTAAAAGATACAATAAACTTTGTTACTCCAATTCAAAGTGATGATGTTCTTCCGTCAGTTGGGGATTCATTTATCTACAAATGTAAGGTTAAATTAGATAATTTTTCAGAACTTAAACCACTTATATCTACTGTTGATACAATTGATGATGTTATTGTAATTAATGGAAGTCAGGATTTTGAAATGATTAAAGATGTAGGTTCAGTATTAGATATTGCAAAAAGATATGATGTTCGTGATGTTAAAGGAACTCATGCTATAGGTCATACAAGATTTTCAACAGAAAGTGGTGTAGATAGATATCATGCACACCCATTTGAAACTTACATTGTTAAAGATGTCTCTGTTGTTCACAATGGTCAAATTACAAATTATTGGAATATTAGGGATCCTTTAGAAAGAAAAGGGCATGTTTTTGAAACATTTAATGATACTGAATGTTTAGTTCATTATATTGCAGATAAATTAGATACTGGCTATTCATTAGAAGAAGCATTAGAACAATCTGTAGAAGATATGGATGGTCCATTTTCATATATTATAGGAACTCCTAATGGTATTGGAATAGCTAAAGATAAATTAGGTTTACGTCCTGGAGTAATGGCAGAAACTGATGATGTTTTTGCAATTGCATCTGAAGAAGTGTCCTTGAGAGAAGTTGTTGATACTCAAAATATCGAACAAATATCTCCTGGTGAAGTAATGGTGTATGAAATTTAAGGTGATTTAATGAAAGTAAAAGAGTTAGATGCTGCATCACTTTCTCCACGTGAATTAAATTCACAAGTTAAAGATTCTGCAAGTGAATATGATAAAATACTTATTAAAAATCCTAATGCAATGCATTATTTAGTTGCAGGAGTGACTGATGAAGTAGATATAGAATTAGATGGTTCTGTAGGTTATTTTACTGGAACTATGTGTGATGGTCCAAAGATTAAAATTACAGGAAATGCTGGTTGGTTTGTTGGAGATAATCTCACTGATGGTGAAGTTATAGTTGAAGGATCTGCAGGTGATGGTGCAGGACAAGGAATATATGGTGGAACAGTTGTTGTTCGTAAATCAGTAGGTTCAAGAACTGGAGAAATCATGAAAAACGGTACTATTGTTATTGGTGGAAATTCTGGATTCATGACTGGAATATTCATGATGGGTGGACGTATTGTTATTCTTGGTGATGTAGGTGAAGATGTAGCTGAATCTATTATTCGTGGAGTTATATATGTTAAAGGAGAAGTTAAAAGCTTAGGATACAATGCTAAAATTGATGAATTAACTTGGGAAGATAAACTTGAGTTAAGAGAATTATTGGAAAAATATGATTTTAATTTAAAAGATGAAGAATATGATGAATTTAAAAAAATAGTTCCTGAAAGTACAAGACCATTTTACGGTCACTAATTGAATGGGAGGTAAATATATGCCATATAGAGTAGAGAGAAATCCAGATTTATGTAAGAAAAACTTTGGAAGACCGGGTTGTTGTTGGTATTTATGTGATGACAGGGATGAAAAAATCTGTGGAAAATGTTTCTCATGTTATAATAATTGTCCTCATGGAGTTTATGAAATTATTCAGGGAGATCCATATCCATTAAACCAAGAAAAATGTGTTGGCTGTAGAATTTGTTTAGAAATGTGTCCAAGTAGAGCTATTGAAGTAAATGCAATTCCACAAGATGCAAGAGAAGCATGGGGATTCCCAGATGTTGTTGAAATTGTAAGAAAAGCTCAATCAGCATCATATAAAATTAGAAGTACTGGTGCTTTAAGAAAAATCCCTGACTTTGATGATTTAGTTGTAATCCCTGCACAAGTATCAAGACCTCCTATTGATAAATATAGGGAACCATGTGGAACTGATGTTGTATTAGGTGATAGATATGCAGAAAATCCTTTAAAATTAGATACTCCAGTAATGATTGGGGCTATGTCTTTCGGTGCATTAAGTAAGGAAGCCAAAATGGCTTTAGCTATTGGTTCTTCACTTGCAGGAACTGTAACAAACACTGGGGAAGGAGGAATGCTTCCTGAAGAAAGGGAACTAGCTGATAAACTTATAGCTCAATATGCATCTGGAAGATTTGGTGTATCTGCAGATTATCTTAAACAGGGTGATGCAGTAGAAATTAAGATAGGTCAAGGAGCAAAATCTGGAATGGGTGGTCATTTACTTGGTGAAAAAGTAACTGCAGAAGTATCTAGAATTAGGAAAATACCAGTTGGATCTGATGCTTTATCTCCTGCAAGACACATGGATATTGTAGGACCTGAAGATTTAAGTATGAAAATTTCTCAATTACGTGAAATTACTGATTGGAAAGTTCCAATTATTGTTAAATTTGCTTCAGGTAAAGTAGCTTCTGATGTAAAAATTGCAGCTAAAGGTGGAGCAGATATAATTGTTGTAGATGGTATGCAAGGAGGAACTGGTGCAGGACCAGATGTTATCATGGAACATTCAGGTATTCCATCACTTGCAGCTATTGTAGAAGCAGATCAAGCATTAAAAGAAGTTAACTTAAGAGAAGATGTGAGTTTAGTAGCAGCTGGAGGAATTCGTTCTGGTGCAGATTTAGCTAAAGCATTAGCTCTTGGAGCAGATGCAGTATATATTGCAACAGCAGCATTGATTTCAATAGGATGTAGGGTCTGTCAAATGTGTTATAAAGGTAATTGTAGTAAAGGAATAGCTACTCAAGATTTATCTTTAAGACACAGACTTGATTATAAAGAGATGGGTAAATCAGTAGCTAATTATATAAATGCAATGACTGATGAAGCATGTATGCTTGTTCAACAAGCAGGTAATACTCATATTACAAAATTAGAAAAACAAAATTTAAGAGCTTTAACTATGGAGGCATCAATGTTAACTGGTGTTCCAATGGCTGGCTCTGAAAACAAATAAAATTAAATCTCTGGAGTTTGTTCAGCTAGACATAAATTGCAAATAGCATTTTTATTATCTTTTTGTTTGTCTTTAACTGGACAATAAAACACTCCATTTCTTTTTTCTACTTTTAAATTTCCTGGGAATTCACTTCCAACAGGGTGTATAGGTTCTTCTAAAATAAAAGTTGTGTAAAGAGCAACAATAATGTAAATTAGAGGAAATTTATCTTCTTCAACATTATATTTTCTTTCTTTTTCAAATTGGTATTCTAATAAACTAAAAGATTTATCAAAACTTGCCTTATCAATAATGTCATCTAGATAATTCTCATCATCAAGTATTTCTTTTACACGCATGATAAAGTATTTTACATATACTTTTAAGTATTTCTCACGATAATTAGCTTGAACATATTTTCCTTCCTCCCTCATCCTAGCTGTTGCAAGCATTAAATCATAAGGTGATATTATTTTACAATATTTTTTTAAAAGATTTAGTAATTCGGTTTTTGTTATTTTTTCTTTTAATGAAATATTGCGTAAATCTTGAAATATGTCTGTAGCTTTCATGTATGTTAAATTTATAGTTAAAGTATTATAAGTTTTTTATATCTAAGTTTCTACTGAAATTATATGCATTTAAATGATTATATGTTTTAATGAAATTAACGTGTTTTATTCTAATTTAATGAATTGGCATTAATTTAATTTTTTTACTAGAACTTCTTTTTTTGGAATTTGAATAAATTATGAAAATTTAATTTTCCCATCAATTATAAGACTAGTTAAATCATACTATTTTCATGGATATGAAAAAATTTGTAATAATTGTTATGGTATTGATGATTATTAGTGTGATTTTAATTAGTCATGGTTATTTTATGGTGGATTCTGGTGAAAAAACTAATTTGACAATAGTTAGTGATAATAATTTAACAAATGGAGATATATTTTCTGTAAAATTAACCAATGAAAGTGGTGATGGAATTGAGAATAAAGTTATTAATATTAATTTAACGGATTCTAATAAGAAGACCACCTCATTTAATATCACTACTGATTCTCAAGGTGGAAGTAACTTTACAATTAACCTTAATCCAGATAATTATACTGTTAATGTTAGTTTTAGTGGTGATAAAGATTATAAATATTCATTTGCATTACAAAATTTAACTATTGAGGAAATAATTATAAAAACAAATAGTCCTGAATCAAGTTATCATTCTAGTTCATCAACAATTAATAATGATTATGATGATGGAATTGTGTATTCAACTGATCCTAATTCAGATAAATCAGTATTGGATGAATATGATAATATTGATCAAAACAAAGTAAATTATTATAATCAAAAAGCACTTGAAAAGTATGGTCCTATAGGTTAACTTAAAATTCTATTTAGTTGTCTATGGAAATAGTTTGTGTTTAAATATTTTAATAAAAATAGGAATATAATTAATTGAATTATATTTTTTAATTTATTTTGATAAAAGGAGGATTTATATAAAAATGAAAAAGAGATATTTTTTTCTAAGTTTTCTAATTTTAATGTTATTTAGTTTAAATGTTGTTTTTGCTGAAGATAATGTTACAATATCTGAAAATGAAATAATTTCAAATGATAATGTTGAAATTACGACTTGTGATTTGGTTAAATATTATCAAAATGATTCTCAATTTGAATTTAATATAAAAGAAAATGGTTTGCCAGTAGGTGGTGTTGATGTTAATTTAAATATTAATGGTAATAATTATACAAGAGTTACAGATAATCATGGAAATGGTAAATTGAATATTAACTTAATGCCAGGTAATTATTCAATTATTACTTCTTATAAAAATACCACTGTTAAAAATAATATTGTTATTTTATCTTTTTTACAAAGTGATAATTTGGTTAAATATTATCATAATGATTCTCAGTTTATATTTAAAGTTATTGATAAATCTACAGGATTTAATGTTCTTAATGTTAGTGTAACTTTGAATATTAATGGGGTTTTTTATCATAGAAATACAAATGATTCTGGTTTTGGTAAATTAAATATTGGTTTAAGACCTGGAAAGTATATTATCACATTAATTTATGATAATTTGGAAGTTAGTAATAACATTACAGTTTTATCTTTTTTACAGAGTGATAATTTGGTTAAATATTATCATAATGATTCTCAGTTTTTAGTTAAGCTTTTAGATAAATCTGGAAATACTTTAGTTAACAAAACTGTTAAAATGAATATTAATGGTGTTTTTTATTATAGAGTTTCAAATGGTTCTGGAATAGCAAAGTTAAATATTGGTTTAAATCCGGGGAAATATATAATAACTGTTTATTATGATGATTTAGATATGGGTTATACAATAAATGTTTTAAATAGATTATCTGGAAATGATATTTCATCAATTTATGGAAATTCAGTTAAATTTTCAGTTAAACTTGTTGATTCAAGAGGAAATCCTGCAGACAATAATTTAATTAATTTTAATATTGCTGGAAAAATTGTAACAGCATACACTAATGATGATGGAATTGCTACAATTAATTTAAATAATTCTGCAGGAAATTATATTATAACTTACTATGTTGATGATATTTTTAATAGTAATAGTTATAGTGTTAAAAATTATTATTCTTTAACTACTTTAAATTGGAATACTGGTGCAGATATTACTAAAAATTCATTGATAAAAAATAATTTGCCTAAATCTGATTTAATCAACCAAATTATTAATGCAGCAAAGTCTGGAACTCCTATGCTAACTTTTAAAGGTGGGGAAGGAAAAACAGTATTTATAACTGCAGGTATTCATGGATCAGAATTATCCTCTCAAGTGGCTGCATTGAATTTAATAAATTATTTAGAAAATACTCCAATTAAAGGAACAGTCTATATTATTCCAGTTATCCAGCCAAAAGCAACTGCAAATAACGTAAGAAATTATAATGATATTAATTTAAATTCAAAAGCAAATGTTCCAGGATCAATATCTAATAATGCAGTTGAATTGATTTTTTCATTAAAATGTGATTCTTATGGTGATTTTCATTGTACTATGCCTGGAGGGGATCCTGGTAAAAATGTAGCTATGGGCTCAAATCATCCATTGTCTGAAAGTGCTAGAATAGCTAATTATATTTCTAAAAAAACAGGCTATGATGTATTAATTTATGATGTTGCTGGAAAAGAATATTCTGGAGCTATGGAAGATACAGTTAATATAAGAGGTATTCCTGCAGTTACTTGTGAGGTAGTAACTCCTCATGGTACAATAGATAGTGGTAGTGTGGATAAATCATTTAATATGATGAAATCATTATTACAGTATAATAAATTAATTTAAATATAATTTTTTCTTTTTTCTTTTTCATGTGATTTGTTAGTCTTTTTTTTGATTGATAATAAAAGAAGAATCTCTCTTAAACATTTTTAAGGATTGTAATTATTTTTGTAAATATTTGTCAAAAATTTTAAAAATGATAACTGTTATATTATAATTGATTATTTATGATTGCAATTACAAAAAAAGAGGAAGTTGTTTTAAATCAAGTTGAGATATTTAATCAAGAGTATTCAGAGGGAGTTCCTATTAGGATTTTAAAAGAGGAATTGGGATTTCATGAGTATGATTTAGTTCAAATCTTAAAGACTTTAACTGAAAAAAAGTTAGTTGAATTTAATGAAAATGCAGTTAAGTTAACTATTTCTGATAAGGAGATTAATGCAGTTAAATCCAAAAAAGATGTTGAAGAAATTGAATTAAATATCCAAGAAAAAGAATCTTATAATTTGATTAAAGAGCTAGTTGATGATAAAAATTTAGTTTCTAAGTATTCTTTAGAAGGACATTTATTATATGGTGATTTAAAGCTTTCAAATTTTAAAGTATATCATATTATTCTGTCTTTAGAAAATAAAAATCTCTTAAAACCTATTAAAAAGGATGATGGGGATTATTATTTGCTTGTTGGATAAAATTTTAGTAATATAAATTTTCTATTTTTTCATAACATTTATATATGTTAAATTTAATATTATATCTAAATCACTTTATTGTGAAGGTTTTAATATGATGAGAATAAGTATGTCATTACCAAAAAAATTATTGGCTGATTTTGATGAAGTTTTAAAAGAAAGAGGGTACCAGTCTCGTTCAAAAGGTATTCGTGATGCACTTCAAGATTATATTGTAAGACATCAATGGATGAATGAAATGGAAGGAGAAAGGATAGGAATCATCACTATTATTTATGATCATCATTATACTGGAGTTATGGAAAATCTTGCAGATATTCAACATAGTTTCAGAAATGAAATTAACATGAATATGCATCTTCATATGACTGAAAAATATTGTATGGAAATTGTTGTTGTTAATGGAGATATTGGCGAAATTCGTGAATTAACCGATAAAATAATGAGACTTAAAGGAGTAGAACACGTAAAACTCACAACTACTGCTAATGGTGAAGAATTTAGTGATCCTGATCATAATCATAATCATCCACATCATCATTAATTTTATTTTTTTTTTAACATGAAATTTAAAACAACTCCTTATCATTTTGATTTATTAAAAGATGGGGAAAGAATTTCTGCATTTTATGAAGCTATTAATGCTTTGGAAAATAATCATGATTTGGCTTATGATTTAGGGTGTGGGAGTGGAATTTTATCTTTTTTCTTAAACCCTTATTTTAATAAAATTATAGCTATTGAACAAGATGTTAAATCAAGTATCTGTGCTGAAGATAATTTAAAACAATTTAATAATATTCATGTATTAAATGAAGATGTTTTAACTCATGATTTTTCTAGAAAAGCTGATTTAATTGTTTGTGAAATGTTAGATACTGCACTTATTGATGAAGAAGAAGTTCCAGTATTGAATCATGCAAGAAAATGCTTAAAAAAAGATGGTAAAATAATTCCTGAAGGGATTATTAATATTGTTGAACTTGCAAGTTTGGAAAGGAATTATATTCATTATGATGAAAATGTTAATTGTGAAATCCTGTCAAATCCGGTAATTTATGATGAAATTAATTTTTTAGATGAAATTAATCCTAATTTTGAAAAAGTTATAACTTTAAAAGCTAATAAAAATTCTTTAGTTAATGGGATAAAAATTACAACAATCACTAAATTAAATGATAATTTGGTTTGTGGACCTACACCTATGTTAAATCCACCATTATTAATTCCTTTAGATGAAAAAAATGTCAAATGCAATGATTTAATTAAGGTTAAATTAAAATATATTATGGGAAAAGGAATTGGAACTATTGAAGCAAATTATTATTAGGTGATTTTATTTCATTTAAAAATCAATTAGAAGAATTTTTAAAAGATAGTGAAAAAGTAATTATTTTAGGGATTGGAAATGAACTTAAATGTGATGATGGGGTTGGTCCTTTTGTAGTTAATGAATTAAAAGATTTATCAAATCCTAATTTGATAATAATTAATGGTCAAACAGTTCCTGAAAATTTTACAGGTAAAATTAGAAAAGAACAACCGACCCATGTAATTCTTGTGGATGCTTGTTTAATGGGTTGTAATCCTGGAGAATTTAAAATTGTAAATAAGAATGATTTTGTTAATATTGGAATTTCAACTCATTCTATGTCTTTATCTTATTTTGTTAAATATTTAGAACGGGATAATGATTTTAAAATAATATTTGTGGGTATTGAACCTGAATCTATGGATTATTCTGATAAATTAACACAAATAGTTCAAAATGGAGCTTATAAATTTATAAATATTTTAAGGGAGATTTTATGAAAATTTTATTTATTGGTTCAAGATTGTATGATGATATAGATTATTATGTCAAAGAAAATGGTGTTGAAAGTATAATTACTGAATCTAATGAAGACGCTATTAATTTAGATTTACCTGATCAAGTTTTTATTGTTCCTAGAGGTATGGAAAGTCCAAAACAAATAGCAATTAGTTTGGATGTAGATGCTATTGTACCTTTAATTGGTATTGATCCACCTTTGATAGAAGTAGCTAAAATGAAAGAAGAACTTGAAAATGAAACTGATATTCCAGTAATTGCAGCTAATGTTCGTGCAGTTACTTTAACTTCTGATAAAATACAAACTAAGAAATTTTACAGGGAAATTGGTGTTGATACTCCTCAATATCAAATTTTAACTAAAGATAACTTTGAAGATGAATTGGATATTGAATTTCCGGTTGTCTTAAAACAAGGTTATGGACAAGGTGGAAAAGATATTAAAGTAGCTAAATGTCTAGATGATATTAATGAATACTTTGAAGAATTTAATCAAGCATTATGTGAAAAGTTCATTGAAGGATCTGAAATTTCTATTGAAGTATTAGGTTATAATGGGGAATATATACCTTTATCTCCGATTTATAAAGGTGAAACAACTTTGGAAGGAACACATCCTTTAAATAAAGTTAAATGTGCTCCTTGTTTGATTGAAGGATTAGATAATAATCTTATTCAAAGAACAGCATATAAAGTAGCTAAAAATTTAAATTCTGATGGTATTTTTGAAATGGATTTTATGTTTTCTAAAACAGAACAAAAATTATATGCAATTGAAGTTAACACAAGACCAAATGGAACTAGATATTTAACAACTGCTACATGTGGTGTTAATTCATTATGTGAATTAGTAAATATGGCAATGGGTAAATTTTCTATTGGAGCTGTTCAGGATAAATTAGGTTATTATTATGCTACTGAAATTCCAATTGGAAATTATGATGGTCCAGATTTAAATGAACCTTTAAAATCTTTTAGAAATAATGATTTTGTAGTTCATGGTCCTGAAGGATATCAAAGAATTACAATTAGGGCGAATTCAAAAGAAGAATTAGATAATCTTGTTAAAGATTTGATTTAATAACAACTTGACACTATTAAATTAATTTTATATAATATTAACACTAAAATTAATATGATATATAATTTTATATGTGGTAAAATGAATAATGGGGATATGTTAGTTCTTTTTTTAATAACAGTATGTGGTGCAATAATTTTTACATATTGTGTTAAAAGAATATTACTCAAAGCAAGGATAGCAGATAATCCAATTGTAAGTGAACATAGACATAAAAGCGGTACTCCAACAATGGGAGGTATTGCATTTTTATTTGTAATATTAGTGATTATTGCTATTTACTATAATAATACTCCAATTTTAATCATGTCTTATATTATGCTTGCAGGTGGTATTGTAGGTTTAATAGATGATTTAATGGGTCTTAAAGTTAAAGAAATTCAGAAAATTGTTGTAAATTGTTGTGATGAAATAATTACTTTAGGTAGGCTTGATGTTGAACCTGATGAAGAAGTTAGAGTAGCTACTCCAAAAGCTAAAAAAGAAGTTGATAAATTACTTAAAGATGGTAAAGTAAAAGTTATTGGCGAAGTTCCAATTAAGACGGAACCTGGAGAATTTGAAAAAATTATCTGTCAAATTCTTTTAGGGGTATTGTTAGGTATAACTGGTGTTGTAACTACTATTGGTGGATTTAATTTGGGAATTTTAGCATTTCCAGTAGTTATTATAGCTATTTTAGGTTGTATTAATTGTGTGAATTTAATAGATGGTATGGATGGTTTAGCTGCAGGAATTGTAGCTATTGCTTCATTTGCTTGCTGTTGTTACTTATATTTATTTGGAGACATTGGGAGTATTCCGGTATTTTTAATTTTAACTGGATTATGTTTAGGATTTTTAGTATTTAACAAATATCCAGCATCTATATTCATGGGAGATACTGGATCATTTGTGTTAGGTACTGGTTATGCAGCAGCTGTTCTTATAGCAGATATTCCTTATTTTGGAGTTCTTGCATTAGGTGTTCCAATAGCATCTGTTGTAGTTAGTTTGTTACATAGGGCACATATTATTAAATTGCCTGTTGAACCATTACATCATACATTAAATCATTATGGTATGTCTGAACGTAAGATTGTATTTAGCTATTGGGGCGTTACAATATTATTATGTGTAATTGGAATTCTTGCTAAATTGTATATATTCTAATTACTTTTTTTCTTTTTTCTTTTTTTGGTGATTTCAAATGATTATTCAAGATTTAACTAATTTTATTAATGGCAATATTATTGGAAAAAATGATTTTTTTGATAATAATGGATTTACTGGAAGATTTACATTTTTAAATGATGCTGTAGAGGGAGATATTGTAATAAGACATAAAATTAATGGTAAAGGTGTTGAAATTGCAGCTGATAAAAAGGCAGCATGTTTGATTACACAGACTCCACAAGATGATGCTTGTGATAAAGCAAGGGAATTGGAATTTCCTTTAATAATTGTGGATAAAATTGAGTTAGCTACAGCATTTGCTCTTAAATGGACTATTGAAAATTTTTCTCCAGATTCAAAAAATATTATTATAACTGGAACTAATGGAAAATCAACAACATCTCATTTAATTTATCACATTTTAAAAAATGCAGGTTTTCATGTTCTTACAAATACTGATAGTGAATCAGAATTTAATACTTTAATTGATCCAATGGTTTCTAAATTAATTTCTGATGAAGTTAAATCTAATGGAAAATTGGATTATTTAGTTATTGAAGTTTCAGAAGTTCAAGGATGGTTAGGGAATTTAATGAAACATCATGCTTATTTGATGGCTAATGCAGTTAATCCTAGTGTTGGAGTAATAACAAACATAGCTATGGATCATATTGGTCTTGTAAATTCTGTTGGTGAAGTTTTCAATGAAATAAATCAAGTTCCTAAAGCTATTGGTGATGGAGTTACAGTGTTAAATTATGATGATGAATTAGTGATGAAATTATCTCCGAAACATCCATTTTTATGTTCTATGAATAAACTTGATTCAAAAAATAATAATATTTATTATGATAATGGAATATTTTATGGTGGAGAATTAATTTTAGAAAATAAAGATTTGCCTTTTACTTCTCATCATTTTGTTCAAAATATATTATCTGCAGTTGCAGCATGTATTTCTTTAGATATTTCTATGGATGATATTATTGAGGGTGTTAAATCTTATAAAGCATTAAATAGAAGATTTTCAAAGCTTAATGATAATCCATTAATTCTGGATGATTTTGCACATAATCCTGATGGTATAAAAGCTACAATTGCTGAAACTCTTAAATTACTTCATGAAAACCAAATTTTATATGTTGTATGTTCTATTAGAGGTTCTAGGGGTGTTGAAATCAATAAGTTAAATGTTGAAGCATTAGTAGAATCTATGAATGATAATATAAAATTAATTTTATCTTCAAGTAATGATGTTGTAGACAATTTAAATTTTGTTGAAGATGAGGAACGTGAAATTTTCTTTAAAGTATTAAATCAAAATAATATTGATTATACTCATTTTGATAATTTAAATGATTGTTTAAAAAATACCTATGATTGTGCTGATGCAGAAGATATTATTTTATTAATTGGTGCTCAAGGAATGGACCCTGCAAGCGGTATTTTGGAAAATATTTTAAGGAAATAATTTAAATATTACAAAATTTTAATATATTAATTGTAATTTGTTTTTCTAGTTATATACTAATGGAAAAATTTAGAGGACAAAAACATGTTTATAAAGATAAGAAGAGATACATTAATAATTTTATTATTAGCATTTATCTTGATTCTTTGTGGTCGTTTAATAACTTATGTTGCTTATGCATCCTCTGATGAAGTTACGGATGGTGTTCCTATTTCTGGAATCATTGTTAAAGGTAATGATGTTGTGCCTGTAGATGTTATTAGATCTAATGTTATGCAGTCTGGTTTAAGGGATGGTAGTGTAATTCATGGAGATATTTTACAAACTTCTAAGAAAGAAGTTTCGTTGCAGGATTCGATACAGACGGCTCAAGATTTTGCAAAACGGTCAACAGTTCCAGGAACTTCCGTTGCACCTATTTCTGCAGCAGATGTTCAGGTGGATAAAAACACAGGTATTGTTACAGTAACGGTTATAGAGGATTTCTCGTCAGTTGAATTAACGAATACAACAAATTAAGAGAATAGAGGGATAGTTTGAAAAAGAGTATACCAATAATTTTCTTTATAATATTTATGATGTGTATAAATAGTGTAGCTGCTACTTGTAATGTAATGGTTATTACTGATCCTACGGGTAAGGATCCCAATGGTGCTGCTGCTGGAAGTATGTCATTTGCAGATAACATGTTCCAGTCAACATTTTTAATGTCTAAAGAACATCATTTTGCAGTTCTTTCAGGGGGTACTGGTGGTTCTGATTCTAGGTTGGATTCAGTTGTTCAAGCTGTAGCATCTTTGGAGAATAATGCTTCTGCAGCTTCTGCAGCATCAATTGCTGGTAAATATCAGGGGGCTCGTCTTATTGTAGGTGGTCCTGATATAGGTATTGCTATTGGTGGTTCTTTTGATGCATATGTTGTTACTGTAGATGGTAATGGTTCTATTACTGTAACTCCTTATTCCTCAACTTCTGGTGGGATGGCTACTTTAGAACCTGGACAAAAAGGAGCTATTATTCACTTAAGAAATTCAGAAGGAAATCCATTATATGGTACTGCAGCTACTGTTCGTAAACAAACTGCAATTAATATTGGAAAAATGATTAGGGACGGATATCCTGCAACTACTATTGTTTCTGAAGCTATGGGTGAAGTAGCTAATGATTCTGGTGAAAAATATGGTGGGGGTGCAGTAAACCTTGTATCAGGATTATCTACTGGGGATATGTTCACTCCTAAAGAATTAAATGAATCTGGTTATCCTATGAATGAAGTTTATTCAAAGTCTTGTGATGATTGTGGATGGTCTGTAGGTTATCCATCATCTGAGAATTATGAAGTTTGTCCAGTTTGTAATGGTCCATTAACAACAATTTATGCATATGAAGCGCTGGGAAATGCCATTACTGTTACTTCGGATTCTGTGAGTGTTTCAGTATATGGAAGTGAAAAACAAGGACTTGCATCAACTACTCAACAAATTGTTGAAGCATCTGTTGCTAAAAATGGATATGATGCATCAGCCATTGCAACTTCAATTAATAAAGGTATTAATAATGGTCTTTTAGTTGGAGTGGATCATGTAGAACCTAAAGATATTAATGTTAAAAAAGATTCTAAAGCAGTTGGTGTGTATTTCACAGCTTTAAATGGAGATAAATCTTCTCCATCATGGGATTTACCAGTTGATGCAAGTGTATTGAATATTTTAGGCAGTGTACAAACTGCAATAGGAGTAATTTTAATATTACTTGTAGTATTTAGAAGTAGGCTACTAAAATCGTTCCAAAATAGGTGAAATTTTTTCACCACTAATTATTTTTTTAAAAAAACAGTGATAATATGGCATTGGTCTTAATAAGAGGAGAAAACAATTCAAAACTACTAAATGCAATAGCAGACATGGAAAGACATGGAAATTTAAATTTAGCAACTAAACCAAAAGTAATTGATTCAAAATTTGCAGATTCTTTAGTTGAAAAAATTTTAAACTCTAAACTTAGAACTAGTTCTAAAGTTGCTACTGCATTTTTTGTCAAAGAGGATATAACATTAAGTATTATGCAGATTAAAAAAATCCATCCTCCAGCTCATGTTGTGGTTGTTAGTGATGAGTATGATGTTTTTAATCAATTAAAAAATAAATTAAATAATGCTTCTGATTTTAAAGGATATTATTCTCATAAAGCTAAAAATGGTGGAAAAATAGACTATAAAGTAAAAGGAAAAGTAAAACATATTGAAAATAAGAAGATAAATAGCTATTCAAATAAATAGCTATCTTTTTTTAATTTTAACAACATTACCAAGGGTACGTCCTTGTGATGAATTACCCATATATTGGCTTAAGTCTAATTCTTCCACATTTTCAATTAATGTAATATTTAAAGCATTTTCTAGTTTTTTAGTTAATCTTATATCTGGAATCATTTTACCAGATTCAATTCTATTTATAACTGAAACTTTTTCATAAATTTCATGCCCTAATTCTTCTCTAGATAAGTTTTTAGACTCTCTAGCTTTTCTAATTTTTATGTTGAAATCTTCAACTAGTTCTTCTTTTGGTTCATCTTTAGAATAATTTTGTTTAGTTTTTTTAGTTTTAGGTTTTTTTGATTTTCTAAATTTTGGTTTTGGAGGTGCTTTTTGTATTTTTCCAAGTTTAGCACATTCTTCACAAACAATCATAACAGATCCTTCAATTTTTGCTTTTGTTGGATTGTCAGATACTTGTTTACCACAAATTTCGCATTCCATATTAATCAGTTTTTTCCTAATTTAGTTAAGTTAGTATTTATTGGTTAATATATTAATTAATTTCCCATAAATTTTAAATATTATCATATATTAAATACCATAACAAATACATTTAAATATGTTAATGTTACTAATGGTTATTAAAGTAACATAGATGTCGAAATTATGAAAATTTTCAATCAATATTATTGGAGATGAATCACATGGATAATATTAATGATTTGGAGAATTCTTCAAAAGAGCAGTTAGTTGAAAAAGTTGAATCAATGCAAGAAGAAATAGATTCATTAAAAGAAGAAAACTCCAGAGCTAAAAGTAATTTAATGTGGAAAGTTAGGAAATTAGAAAAAGATAAAGTCCTAATTGAAAATGAAAAAATTAGATTAGAGAGGGAAACAAAATCCTTACGTTCTGAAGTAGAAAGATTTAGATCCCCTCCATTAGTTTTAGCTACTATTACTGAGGTTTTAGATGACCATAGAATGACAGTTAAAAGCAGTACTGGTCCTAGTTTTTTAGTTAATTATTCAAAATTTTTAGATGAAAAATTATTGGTGCCGGGTTCCAGAGTGGCTTTAAATCAACAAACATTTGGTATTGTAGAAGTTTTACCATCAGAAAAAGATGCTAATGTTTCAGGTATGGAAATTGAAGCAAAACCTGATATTACTTATGATAAAATTGGTGGTCTTGAAGAACAAATAATTGAAGTTAAAGAAACTGTTGAACTTCCTTTAAAAGAACCAGAATTATTTGAAAAAATAGGTATTGATCCTCCTAAAGGAATATTATTATATGGTCCTCCAGGAACTGGTAAAACTTTACTAGCAAAAGCAGTAGCTAATGAAACAAATGCAACTTTTATTAAAATTGTAGCCTCTGAATTTGTTAAAAAATACATTGGTGAAGGAGCTAGACTTGTTCGTGAAGTATTTGAATTGGCTAAAGAAAAAGCACCAGCTATTATCTTTATCGATGAACTTGATGCTGTTGCAGCTAAAAGACTTAAAAGTTCAACTAGTGGGGATAGGGAAGTTCAAAGAACTTTAATGCAATTACTCGCAGAACTTGATGGATTTGAATCTAGAGGAGATATTGGAATTATTGGTGCAACTAATCGTCCAGATATATTAGATCCTGCATTATTAAGACCAGGTCGTTTTGATAGATTTATAGAAGTTCCACTTCCTAATGATGATGGAAGAAAACAAATCTTAAAAATCCATACTAAAAATATGTCTTTAGACGAAGAAGCAGACATTGATTTACTTACTGAGTTAACAGATGGTCTTTCTGGAGCTGACTTAAAAGCAGTTTGTACTGAAGCAGGTATGTTTGCTATTCGTGAAAAAAGAGATAAAGTTAATGTAACTGATTTCATGGATGCTGTAGAAAAAGTTCTTGATAAAGAACGTGATGATGAATTTACTAAAGAAGCAGGCGTAATGTTTGCTTAAATAATTTACTAAGCCAATGATGAACCCTATGAGCTCTGATATGTGATGAATGATGGGCGAGCTGAGGCTTACTTTTTAAATTTTATTTTTTTTCTAAAACTTTATTTAAAATTAAATTCAAATATTATAATATGTTGTTCAATAAAAATGATAAAATAGCTAATGAAAAAATTATTTATCAAACTAAACCTAATATGCTTTTAGGATGTAAAAAGGCTATTTTCGGGGTTATTTTGTTAATAGTTGTTTTATCTGTTGCATCACCAATTATTTCTTTCATTGGTGAAATGCAAGTGTATTTAATATCTTATGTTAAGTTATCTTTAACTAGATATGCTGCTATAGCACTCTTTGTAATTATTCTTTTTATTATTTTGTACATAATAGGACAATTGATTAACTGGTATTATATGGAATATATTTTAACAGATTCAAGAATTATTGTTAAATCTGGTGTACTTTATACTAAAAAAAATTACATGCCTTATGGAACAATTCAGGATGTAAGTAGTTCTCAAAGTATTATGGCTAAAATATTAAATGTTGGAACAATTTCGGTTTATAGTGCTTATGATAATAATCAGATGAAATTAGCTAATATTTCTAATGTTAGTGAAGTGGAAGATATAATTTTTTCAAGAATATCTAATCACACTCAGGAGTATCATTCAAATAATTTTACTCGTGATAGATTATATAAACATAATAATATTCAAAAAAGAGAGTATCATCCTAATAATGATTATTATGAATCTTATAAAGAAGATTATTCTCAGAACTTTTATTTGGATGATAATGAAAATTATGAATCTTATGATGACTATTATGAAAAAGAACCAAGTAGAAATTATGAATATTATCCTGAAGAATTGAATTTTGAAGAAGAAAAAAGACATAATTATGAATATGAACCTTATCATGATGACTATTTGGAAAGAAATATTGGGGAAGCTATTGATAATCTGGATAATGATTATCCAGATAGAAACCAGTATAATGAAACTATGAATGATTATTCTTATGGTGATGAAGATTATTATGTTGAAAATGAAGGTGAACTTTATTATAATGATCCAGATAATCAAGACACTCAACTTGAAGAAACTCACCACCACCAAGCAAATGATTCTAAGGAAACTATTATTAGAAGACATTTTGATAAATTTAAAAAGTAATTTTTTTTAAAAAAGTATTAGGTGAAGTTAATGGAATTACTATGTATACAGTCTCAGGAACATGATGAATTACCTCTTGCAGAATTAAATGCAGTTGTTAAATGTGAAAATATGAAGTTAGATATATCTAAAATAACTGATGGTTTAATTCTATTAACTGATATTTCTAATGAAACTTTAGATAATTATTATCAAACACTTGTAAAAAGATTAGGATACACTCATGAGGTTGATGAAATAATATTAAAATCTTCTTTAGATACCTTAGAAGATGATATTTTATCTATTGAATGGAACAAATATATATCTAAAACTTTTGCAGTAAGAGTTAAAAGATTTAATTCTTCAATTGACACAGTAGCTACTGAAAGGAATGTTGGATCATTAATTTTATCTAAATCTACTAATATAAAAGTAAATTTAAATAAACCCGATTCATTAATAAGATTAATTGCTTATGAAAATACTGTTTATATAGCTATTGAAAAATTTAAACTTAATAAAAAACATTTTGAAGAAATAAAACCTCATAAAAGACCATTTTTTTATCCAGGTTCAATGAGTCCTAAATTAGCTAGATGTATGGTTAACTTATCACGTGCGAAATCTGGAGATTTAGTTTTAGATCCATTTTGTGGAACCGGAGGAATTCTTATTGAAGCTGGTTTAATTGGATGTAAAGTTGTGGGATCTGATGTTAATTGGAAAATGAAAAATGGGAGTGCAATTAACTTAGAATATTGTGGAATAACTGATTATCGAACTTTTAATGTTGATGTTCGTGAACTTAAAATGTATGAAAAAGTAGATAGTGTAGTTACAGATCCACCTTATGGAATTTCTACTTCAACTGGTGATGTTAATGGAGATGAAATATTCAATGAATTTTTCCGTTCTATTTATGATAATATGAAAGATGATGCATATTTGTGTATGGCAAGTCCACATTATGTTGATTTAAATCCTATGATTGCTGAAGTTGGATTTGAATTAGTTGAGCAATATAAAATTAAAATGCATAGAAGTTTAACAAGAGTGATTTCAGTTATTCATAAGAAAAATATTTAGATTTTTTATTTAATTTATAAGTAAATAAGTAAATTTATATATTGGTTTGTTAATGTAATTTGTTTATTTATAAATAATATTTCTTTTTTTCATAAATTCTTTTTTTGTATTTATTCCTTTAATTTTTTTGTTTTGTTTTTCGGTTTCAAAAATTGCTATTTCATATTTAATTAAATTTTATTTTTAGAGCAATTATTAGATTATTTATTCTATTTTATTGTTTTATAATTTTTTAATTAATATTATTCTATTTAACTAATTTTTGCAATAGTTTTTAATTAATTTTGTTAATATAATTTCTCTGTCTATTAGATGTGCTATGTGTTATATGGCGTTGGTCTAAGTTACATTGTATTGACAATTATAACTATGATGACTGCTTTTCCACATGTAGCTAAACATATTTAATGAGCACTTGAGTTTTTTGAGTGTGATGTTGGTTTTGTAGATGTGGTGAATTTGATTTCATAAGTGTTATCAAATTAGTGTATTTACTCGTCTATATTTTTTTAGCGTACTTCATAAATTAGCTTTTTTATGATATCTGCTTTTATCATTCAATTCTGTT
>NZ_CAKVFS010000007.1 GCF_934746965.1 uncultured Methanobrevibacter sp.
ATTTTTAGACTATCAAATGCAAAATTGGACTGAAAAACACATTAAAATCAAATAAGCCTATAAAATTTTACAGACTCGAAATTATAAAAAATATCAATTTATCTGTTATATTTATAACTTTGCTTTAATTCATACTTAAAAAAGATTTACTAAGACATATCCATAATTGCTAATAATAATTTAAAGTTTAAATTAGGTAAAGTTCCTATGCTTTTGGATTTCTATGAAAATGGGGAAATGGATCCACTTTTAATTTTAAATCATAACACTATAGATTGTTATTATTCATTTTTAAAGAAAGTGGATGCTGATTATGAAGAGTATTTGTCAGAAGATGAGATTGCTAGCTTAAAATTTTTATCTAAAAATTTAGCTAATGGAAAAAGACCTCACGAGTTATTAATTTTAAAATATTTAATTTTTAATAATTATTTTTCACTTGAAATTATTGAAAAACTATTAAACGAGGAGTATAATATTCAAAATGATGTAAAATCAATTAAAAGTGCAATTAATATTTTAAATCTTGAATTTAGTAAAAAGGATAAAAAAGATTTTCCAAATTTATCTTTCATGGATGATTTCAAAATTTCAATAGATTTTAAAGAGTATTTGTCACATGAAACTTATAGAAAACATATTTTAGATTTAATTGATTATGGGTTACTTAAATACAAAACAGAATATAATTCGCAAGTTGAAGGTGAAAATTTAACATTATATGGTAAATATTCTAGGAAAGATGTTTGTAGATTACTAAATTGGCAAAATGATGATAGTTCTACAATGTATGGTTATAGAATAAAACATGATACTTGTCCAATTTTTGTAACTTATGATAAAAAAGATGATATTTCAGATAGTACTAAGTATCAGGATGAGTTTATAAGTAAAGATGTCTTCAGCTGGATGACTAGAAGTAGGATTAAATTAGATAGTAAAGAAGTTGTTGCTATTAAAAATTATCAAGAAACTAATTTAAAGATACATTTATTCATTAAGAAAAATGATGATGAAGGTAAAGATTTCTATTATATGGGTCAAGTTGAGCCATTGGACTTTCTTCAAACAACTATTAAAAACAATGAAGAAGATTTACCAATTGTTAATATTAAATATAAACTTCATAATTCAGTTAAAGATGAGTTGTATGATTATTTTGAAGATAATGTTATGGTGGTTTAATGGACAAGAAAATTAAGATAATAATTGTAGTTATAGTCTCTGCACTTTTATTGTCAATTGCTTATATGTTTTTATCAATGGATATGCAAGAAAATAAGAATCCTCCAGCAATTAACATAACAAATAATGCAACAAATAATTCAACAGATGATGTATCGAACAATGTTGAGACTATAAATCAAGACTACTATGCAGTTGATTATAATGATGAACCTATGGATGCAGATACTGAATGGTATCTAGATGAAAGGCCACATAAGCGTATGCATAGTATGGATGAAGTTCCGAGTGGTGAGCGGGAAGTTCATTATACTGAAGATGGTAGTGGATGGTATGAATATTATGATTAGTGATAAAGAGTTTTATTCTTTATCACTTAATAGCTCTCCAGCTACTCCAATACTTTCTTTTGGATAACTTTGTACAAGTACTGTTATTGCATCTATTGGCAATCCATAGCTTTTGGCTACTATTTCACTTACTTTTTTTACCATTTCTCTTTTAGCTTCAACATTAATTCCGTCATTTCCAGCTATTGTTATTACAGGCATATTTTTTCCTCCGTATTTTAAGGTTTATTAACTATGTATAATAAATTATCTATTTAGTGATTATTATGCTTGGTGAAAAGGAACTTGTTAAATTGTTTCCAGATTTTAAAGATTTAGTTCAGCCATCTGGAATTGACTTGGCTTTAGATAAAGTATATGTTCAGGAAAGTGAAGGTTCTTTAATTGATAATGAAAAAAATCTTCCTGAAATTAAAGAACTTGAAGGACCAGTTTACACTTTAAAACCTCACAGTGCTTATCTTGCTTCAATTGATAGAAAAATTAAGATTCCTAAAGGTTATTCTATGTTGTATTTACCAAGATCAACTCTTTTAAGATCTTTTGTATCTGTTCAGACAGCTGTTGGTGATCCTGGATTTTTTGGAACTTTGATGTTTATGATTTATAATCATGGGGATTTTGAATATAAAATTAAGAAAGGGGACAGGATAGCTCAGGGAGTTGTATTTGAAGTTGAAGGTTCTGGAGAATATAATGGTTCATATCAGGAAGAGGAATAAATAATGAATGTTGCTAGTTATTTAGTTAAAATCCTTGAAGAGGAAGGTTTGGAAAACATTTTTGGACTTCCTGGAGAACAAATTTTACCTTTTTATAGAGCTCTAAAAAATTCTAAAATAAACCATATTTTAGTAAGGCATGAACAAGCAGCAATGCATGCAGCAGATGCATATTACAAATCATCCCATAAATTAAGTGCATGTGTAGCTACTGCAGCACCAGGGGCTTTGAATTTTACAATGGCATTGGCTGGAGCATATAAAGATAGTGTGCCTGTATTAGTTTTAACAGGAGATAATTCTACTGATATAAGGAATAAAGATGTTTTTCAATCAGTTCCAACATCTGAAATCTTTAAAAATATAACTGATAAAACATTTAATCCATTAAATGGAACTGAAGCAGTATATGCACTAAGAGTAGCTATTTATAAGATTAAACATGACCCAAAAGGACCAGTTCACATAAATCTTTCAAATGATGTACTGTTAAGTGAAGAATTCCAAGACTTTGATGTATGTTATTTATGTGAAAATGACTTATCAAATGTTTCAAAGGCTCAAGAACTAATAAATGCAGCTGAAAAACCATTATTTGTATTGGGTTCTGGAGCTATATCACAAAAAGACGCTTTAGAATTAATAGTCACTACTAATAATATTCCAGTAACTACTACATTTAATTCAAAAGGAATTATCTCCGAAGATAATCCGTTGAATCTGGGATTGGTAGGTTCAAGAGGTACACCTAGAGCAAATTATGCACTAAAAAACTCTGACTGTATTATTGCATTAGGAGCAAAAGCTTGTGAGAGAACATTCACAGATTTTGAAGAAATAAAAGACAAATTAATTCATGTAAATATTAATAATAAAGATTTAAAAGGAAATTATCCAATTCAAGGAACAGTTGAAGACTTCTTATTTGAAGTTGACTTTAAAAAAGTAGACTGGTTAAATGAAATATTAAAAATAGATAACACTATATTTATTGATGGTTTAGATGATACAACACTTCCATTACGACCACAAGTAGCTATTAATGAAATATTAAATCAATATGAGGATAATATAATAATTGGTGATGCAGGAAGTCATATTACTTGGGTAACACTTCTTAAAAAATCATTTAACTTTGGAGAACTACTGTTTCCAGCAGGACTTGGACCAATGGGTTATGGGATTCCAGGAGCTATTGGAGCAGCTATCGCAAACCCTGATAAAAAAATTATAGTGATTAATGGGGATGGAGATTTCCAAATGAATATTCAGGAATTAGCTACAATAAAGCAATATAACTTGAATATTTCAATTTTTATTATAAATAATTCACAATATGGTATTATAAGGCAACATGAAGTTAATAAATATAATATGGAACCTTATCAAATAGATTTAAAGAATCCTGATTTTGTAAAAATAGCTGATGCTTATGGATTAAAAGCAAAAAAAGTAGAAACACTAAATGATTTAAAAAATATAAATGATTATGATGTTGTTGAAGTTATAGTTAGGGCTGAAGATATTCCATTACCTAAATAAGACATTCTTCAACAAATTTTTTAACAATATCTTCATAACCATGACAATTTCCATTAAAAGAGTAATAATAATATTTATCATCTTGATTATGGATAAACCCAACAGGTATTAATTCATAACTAGCTATAGTGCCTTTCGTAATGACTACTTTTGATTTATAAATAAAATAAAAGTCATCATCATATACAGATACTTTTTTAAAGGTTAATTTTTCATCTTTTTCAAAATATTTATCAAAAAACTCTTTATGGTGTTGAATAAATCTTGAAAAGTCATTGTTCATTGTCATTACCTCTAAATGATTTGATTAAGGTTCTAATTTCTTTTTTAGAAATTAAACTAATAACTGGAAAAATTAATTTTAAAAGATTAATATCAATATCTCCACTACCTTTAAAATCAATTATGGGATCGCCAAAAATAGGTTCAGCACTTAATTTAGAAATAGGATATAATGTTTTAATAAAACCAATAATTGTCCAAATATAACCAATATATTGTGCAGTATCTGCATAACTAGCTAGTCCAAATTTAAGATGAGATTCTAGTTTGTTAACTTTAATAGATTTAGTACTTTTCTTTAAGAAAATCCAAATATGAGGTAATGCATTTTTAAGAGGTTTTATTAAGTTTCCATAATTTTTTTGGTCTTTTTTGTCATCTTCTTCTTCGGATTCTTTTTCTTTTGAAGAAATGTATATAGTTATTTTTTTAAAAATTTTTATTTTAATAATTGTTGAAATATTGCTTCCAGTTTTTTCAAAGCTAAGTGATATTCTAAGACCCATATATAAAAAAATAATAATTAGAAGGATTAAAGCAAAAATCATTCCTAGGATGTATATGGTGTTCAAAATATCCCTTTTTTAAAGTTATTCTTCATTTTCAGTTGTTGTGAACTCTGGCTCAATGTATTCAGATTCATCGTAATCTTCTGAGCTTTGTGAGAAGTAGTTTTTAACTAAATCAGACACGATTAATCCTAAATCAGATAATGCTTTATTAGTTTCAGTTCCTTTAGTTAAGTTAACAACTTTAACTCCTTCTCCACTTTTAGCATTTTTAGGTATGATTACCATGGAAACAGGTTCAACACCAGCTCCAGCACCTACTGTATCATTTCCATCATTACCTAGAATATTTTCGCAAGCTCCAAAACCAACACCCATTCTCATTACTGGAATTAAAATTTGATCTCCAGCATCAATAGGTTTTCCAACAACATTTTCAATGCTAATGAGTTTACGTAATTCTTCTACACTTGTTTTAATATTTTCAGCCATATTTTGACACATCCTTTTTTATAGTTAATTATATTATTAGGTGTTTTAATCTTAAATATTTTATTTATTTTAAAAAAATTTGAACTTAATAACTTATGATGTTATTAAGCCAATTTAAAGATTTATTTTTTTTATTTTTTGTTGTTGGTGTTTTTTAGCAGTCCTATTTGTTTTAGTGTTTCTTCGAGGGGTATTCCTTGTTTTGTTTTTTGTTTATTTCGTTTATTATTTCTTTTTCTTTTCTTCCTATTTTTTGTCCTTCTATTTTTCCTATTTCTTGTGCTTGTGTCCATGCTTGGTCGTATAGTGTGTTTCTCATTTTTATTTCCTCCATTATCCTTGGTTGATTATCTTCATCGATTACTTTGGAACATACTGCTTGTTGGATGTATTTGATTTTATTAATTTCTGAAGGTGTTAATGTTGTTATTTTATTAGTTAATTGAGCAGTTTTCAAAGTCATCTCTTCAACTGTTTCACTGTAACTTGTAAATGGCATTAATTTCAAGGATAATATTTCTGTTTTAGTTAGTTCTTTGTTATTTTCTATTTTTTTACTTATACTATTTATTTTTTCATTTCCGTTCATGCTTTTTAAGGATATAACGGTGATTTTAAAGACATTATTTTTACTGTATTTGTAAATTATTTTGTCTTTTGCTATTGGTTGGACGCAAATTATGTATGTTTCAACATAACAACCAGTTATTTCATGTAGTAGTGCAGCATAAGCAAAAATTCTTTTTAAATCTTCTTTTGTAGGAATTTTAGCCTGGAATTCTAGATGGATGTAAATTTTATCTTTTGTTTTTCCTACATAATCTAATGATATCTTTTATTTTTTAATTCACTAAATTCTGTTTTTACAGATTCTATAACTTGGTAGGCAATGTTTACAAATTCTAAAAGTTCGTTTATAGGATTATTTGCTATGTCTTTAAAGGTCATATCTAAAATATGGTATGTTGTATTTATAACCTCCTTTTTTTTTATTGGGTACTCAGTATCATATTTTTTTCATGATTTATAAAATAGTTAGTTTTCAATAAAAACAATTTTACATTCTTGAATCAATAAAATAATGATTTTAAATAAGTTTATACTCTTGGGTTTTTATCGAGTATAAAAGAAATTTTTACTATTTTTTAAAATTTATCGAGTATAGTCGATAAAATTTATATATTTTGAATATATAACTTAAAAATAGGTGTTTTCAGATGATAAAACGGGAATTATATTTGGAAAAAATCAGGAGATTAATTAACACAGAACCGATTAAAATCATTACTGGAGTTAGAAGAAGCGGTAAAACCTATTTATTGCATAGTATAAAAGAAGAACTTGTTGAGCAGGGTATTTCTAAAGAAAACATATTTTTAATATCATTCGAATCTCAAAAATACAATAAAATCCAAAATTTTGGAGAATTGGATGAATGTGTTAATAATTTAATAAAAAACACTTTTGGTAAAATATATTTATTATTTGATGAAATCCAAAATATTGATGGTTGGGAGAAAAGTATCAATTCATATAGGGTAGATTTTGATTGTGATATTTATATAACTGGTTCTAATTCTGAATTACTCTCTGGAGAATTGGCTACATTAATTGCAGGAAGATATTTTCATATAGATGTTTATCCATTTTCATTTAAAGAGTTTTTACAATATAAAAAAGAAATAAACAATATGGATACTAAAAGTAAAGAATTGCAATTGTTTAATGAATATGTAAAATATGGGGGAATGCCTTCTTTACAGCAGGTGCATGATATTGATAAATTTTCATATCTGGGAGATATTTATAGTACTATACTTTTAAAAGACATTATTTCCAGACATAATTTAAGAAATGTGGAAATTTTAAACAGGATTCTAACATTCATAATCTCAAATGTCGGCCAACCAGTTTCAGCTAATGGAATATCCAAATATTTAAAGCATGAAAATTTAAGAGTATCTGCAGATACAGTTTTAAATTACTTGTCTTTTTCTCAAAATGCATGCTTTATTCATGAAGCTAAAAAAGAGAATTTAAAAGGTAAAAAAATATTAAAAACCAATGGAAAATATTATTTAGTGGATCATGGATTTAATCAAGCTATCATTGGTAAAGACATGGAAAATACTGGTCAGATACTGGAAAATATAGTTTATATTGAATTACTTAGAAGAGGTTATGATGTAAAAGTTGGAGATATAAATGGTAAGGAAGTGGATTTTGTTTGTACTAAAGCAGATAGGAAGGTTTATGTTCAGGTTACTTATTTATTGTCAGGTAATGAAACAATTAAACGTGAATTTGGTTCGTTAAGTGCAATTGGGGATGATTATGAAAAATATGTTTTAAGTATGGATAATTTAGATTTTTCAAATAAAGGTATAAAACATATGAATATAATTGAATTTTTAAAAAATGAGATTATTTAATGATTAATTTTTATCGAGTATAAAAGAAATTTTTACTATTTTTTAAAATTTATCGAGTATATTCGATAAAATTTTAATAGCTGTTGAAAAATATAACATATATTTAAAAAAAGAAAAAAGTAGAATCATAAGTATGATTCTGTAATGGATGCTACTCCAGCACCCGCATCTTCGATTGCACCAAGACCTTTTAAAGTCATTCCAATAGCTGCAAAGGTTTGTACTAATTCTTTGTAGGAAATATTTCCCATATGTCCTATTCTGAATATGTTTCCTTTTAAGTGATCTTGTCCACCAGCTAATTCTACTCCGTATTTGTCACGAGTAGTTCCTCTGAAGTCTGCATCAGTTATACCTTCTGGCATTTTAACTGCAGTTACAGTAGCTGAGGATACTTTTTCATCTGCAAATAATTCTAAACCTAATGCTTTTACAGCATCTACACTAGCTTTAGCAGCTTTATGATGGCGTGCAACTCTGTTTTCTAATCCTTCTTCCATAACCATTTTTAATGCTTCGTTCATTGCATAAGTTAATGATACAGAAGGGGTGTATGGAGTTTGTGGTGGGTTTTTATCTCCACTTTTTTTAGTAGCTTGCATATCTAAGTAGAATGTATGTGAATCTACTTTGTCTGCAGCAGCCCATGCATCGTCACTTAATGTAATAGCAGCCATTCCTGGTGGTGCTGCAATACATTTTTGGGATCCTGTGATACATACATCAATTCCGAATTTATCTACATCTACATAGTCTCCTCCAAGAGAAGATACGGTATCTACGATGTATAATGCATCATAATCTTTCATTACTTTACCGATTGCTTCAATAGGTGCTGCTACACCAGTTGAAGTTTCGTTATGAACAACAGACACAGCTTTGATGTCTTCATCAGCATCAAGTGCAGCTTTAATAGCTTCTGGAGTTACTGCAGTTCCCCATTCTACTGCTAATTCTTCGGTGGTAATTCCATGAGCATTTGCTATTTTCATGAAACGTTCTCCAAATTTTCCACCTACTACATTTAAAATTTTTTCTCCGGAATTTACCACATTACTTATAGCTGCTTCCATTGCTGCAGTTCCAGATCCAGTTAATAAATAGGATTGGTTAGAGGTTTGGAAAACATCAGACATTAATTCACTAGTTTCTGTTAAGATTTCTCCATATTTAGCTCCTCTATGATTTACAACAGCTTGAGACATTGCATTAAGTACTCTTGGGTGTACTGTTGTTGGACCTGGAAGCATTAATAAAATTTCATCCATTTAAAATTTCCTCCATATCTAAAAAAATTTTTATGATTTAGCTTATGATAAAGCTATGTAAATTTCTTATTTTTATAGTTTTTAAATATTGTGTAGTACATATAGTATAATATGGATTTTTTTGGAAATGATAAATTAACATTAAAAAGAGTTTTTAACTATATTCTAGGGTTATGGTTTATAACTTTAGGGATAGGTTTTTCAATAAAATCTAATTTAGGTTCAACACCTGTTAGTTCAATTCCTTATACTTTAAATTTAATTTGTGGGATTGAAATAGGTCAGGCTACAATATTATTCCATGCAATTTTAGTTTTAATAGAATTAATCTTGTTAAGAAAAGATTTTAAAATTAAACATTTCTTACAGGTCTTTGTTGGAGTATTATTTGGATATTTCACAAGTTTTTCAGTAGGGTTAATGAATTTTATTCCTGATCCTGCAAATTTTGTTTTAAGTTTAATTTTAACAGTTATAAGTATATTTTTTGTAGCTTTAGGATTATTTTTCTATGTGCCTACAAATATTATTCCACTATCTGTAGATGGACTGACACAAGCTTTATCTATTGCATTTAACACGAATTTCTCAAAAACAAAGATTTTTCAGGATTGTAGTTTGCTTGTAATTTCTTTAGTTTCATGTTTTGTTTTTTTAGGAGTAATTGGAGGTAGTGTAGGTATTGGAACAATTCTTTCAGCTATTTTTGTTGGAGTTGTATTAAAGTATATTCATAAAATTAATAGCTATTTGACAGGGGAATCTGTAGATTTTAAACAAATGTAGATTGATGATAAATATGAGTATGGTTAAAAAAATTTCATTATATATGTTTATGATTTATTTGTAATGACTGTAGGTATTGCATTTTCCTTATTTGATACAACAATTATGGTAATTACTTATGTAATTATATGTTGGATATTTATTGGAAATCTTTTAGTTAGTGTTGGAATTGGAATGATTATTATAGCAGTTTTGGTAGGTACAGTTTTAGAGCATATAGTAAAAGGATTTAAAATGTTAACTGGTTGTTATGTAGATTTAAAACAATTATGGGGTGTTTAAAATGTGGATTAAAAGAATTGTCTTATTTGTAGGTGGTTTATTCATAATGTCTGTAGGGGTAGGATTATCAATTAAATCTGGATTAGGTGTTACTCCCATTAGTTCGATTCCATATTCATTGACATTGGCTTCAAATGTAAATATTGGAATTACAACGGTTGTTTTCAATGCATTTCTTGTATTTTTGCAGATACCAATTTTAAGAAAAAAATTCAATCCAAAAAGGCTTTTACAGTTAATAAATGCATTTATGTTTGGCTATTTTACAGATATTTCATTGTGGATTTTATCTCCTTTTCCTAAATTATCTTTAGGCTTTGATTTCTTACTTTTAATTGTAAGTATGTTTTTAATAGCTATTGGTATTTTAATATATATGCCAGCAAATATTGCACCGCTTCCAGGAGAAGGGGTTGTGGAAGCTGTGTCTTTGGTATCAGATAAACGTTTTTCAAATGTTAAAGTATGTTTTGATACATCAATGGTTGTATTATCTTTAATCATCTGTGTATTTTTTACAGAGAATATTTTTGGTAGTGTAAGCATAGGTACAATTCTTGCAGCGATATTCATAGGAATTATTATAAAACATATTAATAATTTATATGAAAAAATAACTGGAAAAGCAATCACTGTGGTTAATAAAGAAAATTAGGAGTATGAAAAAATTAAAATCACAAAAGAATTAATTAAAAGAATAATATATTATGTAATCGGAGTATGCTTATTATCTTTTGCTGTAGGAGTTTCAATTAAGTCTGAATTGGGTGTTACTCCAATTAATTCTATTCCTTATGCAATTGCATTAATTACAAATATTAATGTAGGATTATCCTCAGTTTTATTTTATTTGGTGGTTATTTTTATACAAAAACCTATTTTAGGCAATAATTATCATCCAAAAAGGCTTCTTCAATTAGCTAGTGCTTTTTTATTCGGATATTTTGTTGATTTTTCATTGTGGGTTTTATCTCCAATCCAGAACCTTTCAATGATATGTAAATTTTTGATGCTGGCATTAAGTATAGTTCTTATAGCTATTGGAATTTTAATAATGATGCCAGCAAATATTGCGCCACTTCCAGGAGAAGGACTTATTGAAGCAATAGCTATAACTCTTGATAAGAAATTTTCATCAGTTAAAATTTGTATTGATTCATCAATGGTTATAATAACAATTATTTTATGTTGGATTTTTTTAAATGATGTTTTAGGAAGTGTAAGTATAGGAACAGTGATTTCTGCAGCTTCTACAGGTTTTGTTGTACGGCAATTCCATGATTTATATAAATATTTCACAGGTAAAGATATTAGGGTTGTTAATAAAGAATAAAAAATATTAATGATTTATAATTAAAATCATATGTATGGTGATTTAAATGGATTTTGGGCTTTGGGAAAATTATTATAAACAAATTTTAGATGATTTTGGATTTGAAAGAAAGGATGATGAAAAAACAGCTCAGGTACTTGATGATATTCTTTTTGATGAAGGTTGTTTGACATTGGAAGATTTATATGAAAAGATAAATTTTTCTAATAGATTTATAATATTTGGAGCAGGACCCTCTTTAAAAAAGCATATTAAAAAAATAAAAGAAGAATATGACTTAACAAAATATGTATTGGTATCAGCTGATGGAGCAACAACAGCTTTAATTGAAGAAAAAATAATTCCGGATATAATAGCTACAGATTTAGATGGTAAAATAGATGATATTTTATATGCAAATACAATGGGTGCAAATTTAGTTATTCATGGGCATGGGAATAACTTAGAAGCAATATTGAAATACACTCCATTTTTTGACAATGTTTTGGGAACAACACAATCTCAAGCACATGGAAACCTTTATAATTTTGGAGGATTTACCGATGGGGATAGAGCTATGTTTTTAGCTATTGCACTTGGAGCTAAAGAATTGATATTGGCTGGAATGGATTTTGGGGATAGAGTAACTAAATATTCACGACCAAATATTGAAAACGAAACTGCAAAAGCAGATGATATTAAATTAAAAAAATTAGAGTATGCTGAAGCTTTTACAAGTTGGATTGCTGAAAATAAGGATGTTAAAATTATTAATTTAAAATTATAATAATTTTTTTATAATAGTTTTAATATAAATAATAATATGGGAATTGAAGATATTTTAATGCATGATGAAAGTCTTTTTCAAAATATAAATGCTTTTGATCCAGATTATGTGCCTCCAAACTATAATTATAGAGACACACAAATGGAAGCAATGGCTATGGCGATTAGACCAGCTATGGGTGGTGGTCAACCATCAAATTCTGTTGTTTTAGGTTCATGTGCAACTGGGAAAACAACAGCTATTAGAAAAGTATTTACTTTAGTTGAAAAAAGCACTGAAAAAGTTCTTTGTGTTTATATAAATTGTCAACTTCACACAACTCGTTTTGGAATATTTTCTCAGATTTATAAAAAGTTATTTGGACATATTCCTCCAGAAACAGGAGTTCCATTTTCAAGAATTTATGATCAAATCATGCATAAACTTCAATCAGATAAAAAAGCATTAATTGTAGCATTGGATGATGTTAATTATTTATTCCAGAGTAAAACAGCAAATAAAGTATTTTATGATCTATTAAGAGCATATGAAGAATATCCTGGAGTTAAAACAGGAATTTTTGCAATATTGTCTGATTTAGAATTTAGATATGCTTTTGATAAAAATGTAAATACAGTTTTTATTCCTCAGGATATAACATTTCAACCTTATACTTACTCTGAAATTGAAGATATTTTAAGAGACAGAGTTAATGCAGGATTTTTCCCAGGAGTAATGAGTGATGATATATTGGAACTAGTAGCTAGTCATACTTATGAAGTTGGAGATTTAAGAGTGGGTATTAATCTTTTAAGGTCTTGTGGTAATATTGCTGAAGCTAATGCATCTAGAGAGATTACTGAAAAACATTTTCAAAAAGCAGTGGATTCTTTAGTTTCAGTACAAATATCTGAAACTTTAAAATCATTAAATGATATTGAAAGATCTTTATTAAAAATAATTGTAGATTCAGATGAAATTTTCACAGCAGGCGAATTATCTGAATTGTTTAAACAAAAAGAAAATGTAAGTTATGCTACCTTTAATAGAACTCTTGAAAAATTAGAATTTTTAAGATTAATTGATACAAAATTTACAGGAAAAGGGTCTAGAGGAAATTCCAGAGAAATTATCTTACGTTTCAACCCTTGTGATTTTAATATTTAATTTTTTTTATTTCCATCTTTTAAGTTGTGGAAATACATCATTTAACATTTTTCTAGCTGTTTTTTCATCCATACTGGTATTTTCAACAGTTTTTGGAACACAAAATTCAATCATTTCGTCCATATTAATATCTGCTGTAAATTCTCCATTTTTGTAACAATAAACACAATAATCTTCGTTTTTACTTCCATCTTTATTGTTACTATATAATTCTTCAGTCATTGGCATTGCACAAGATTGGCAAAATTTTGTATTTTCATTAAATTCCATATAAATCACTTACTTTTCATAACATTAGATTTGCATGGTTCAACTTGCTTTTTTTAATCTAATGCTTTTTTCTGCGCTAAGGGTTTGGTAGCATATAATTAGAAAAAATCAATTATACTAAATTGGGATTTTGCGCAGTTACAACAGATATTATTGATAAAAGCAATACTATCATTATAACAAGTATCGCCATGCAAGCTTGAATATTATAATCACTATATTGTATTTCATCTAATATAGAACTTTTCTTTCTTAAATCAGCTTTTATTGAAGTATCTGAATTTTTTAACATTTCTATCACATCGCTAAGTTAATATTGTTTAAAAGTGTAATATAAAGAAAGAGAAAGACCCCATTTGAAAAGTAATTTATAGGAAAAATAATTATGAAAAAATTTGAATTTTTTGATGTAACTGCAGATATTGGTTTTTATGCATATGGTAATAATTTAAATGAAGCTTTTGAAAATGCTGCTTTGGCTTTATTTAATATAATTTCTAGAACTGACAATATAGAACCGATAATAGTCAAATCATTTGAAATAGAATCTGAAGATAAAGTATCATTATTATATGATTTTTTAGAAGAACTTTTATTTTTGCATGAAATTGAATTCATGTTATTTTCACAATTTGAAGTAACTATTGATAAAATTAATAATGGTTATCAGTTAAATGCAGTTATTAAAGGCGAAGAAATAAATTGGGATAAACATTATCGTGGTGATGAAGTTAAAGCAATAACATTTCACAAAATGAATGTTATTGAAGAAAAAATTGTACAACTTTCAACTATTGTAGATTTATGAAAACATATATAAATAAATATTCTTTATATAAGTACACATGCAAAGAAGAAGATCAGTTTCAAGAATATTTGAACTAATTGTAGGTGGATTAGGTTCACTTATAAGTTTATTTTCTAGTTCATTTATTTTATTAATAGGGAATTTTGGATTTGAAGCAACATCCTTTTTAGGGATTGTAGCTATTATAGGTTCATTTTTAGGTATTTTTGCATCAATTCATGTGTTTAAAGATAGTGATGTTGGTGGATTTTTATTTATTGTGTCTACAATATTAGTGTTGATTGGTTTCACATCATCTTATGGGGTTGTTGGGGCATTGTTATTACTTGTTGCAGGAATTTCTGCATTATTTAGAAAATAATCTTTTAAACATATTTTTAGTTTGGAATTGCTGATTAATGATTAGGGACAATTATTGTTCTTAATATCCTTTGAATTTTTATTTTAAATTTCTATTTTTTACCAAAAAATTATTTATTTCATATATTATAAATGTATAAACTAGTTTGTGATTTCTATGAGTATTAAAGATAAAGTTAAAAAAATTAGGGATAATGTTTATGAAATTCCAGGAAGCGTTAATAAAAAAATGAGGGCTTCTGGAAGATTGTATATTGATGATGATAGTTTTGAAAACTTGGAAGATGGAGCTATTGATCAAATTGTAAATATTGCTTGTCTTCCAGGAGTTCACAGATATGCAATAGGATTGCCTGATATTCATTTTGGATATGGATTTCCAATAGGTGGTGTAGCTGCATTTAGTGAAAAAAATGGAATTGTGTCTCCTGGTGGTGTTGGTTTTGATATTAATTGTGGAGTTAGATTAATTAAATCTAATCTTAAAAAAGAAGATATTGAAGATAAATTAGATGAATTAATTGAAGCTTTATTTGAAAATATTCCTTCTGGTGTGGGAAGTAAAGGAAAAATTAAACTTAAAGAAAATGAGATTGATGATGTTTTAAACTTTGGAGCTGAATGGGCTGTTGAAAATGGTTATGGCTGGCAGGAAGATTTGGAAGTTTTAGAAGAAAATGGGAGAATTAAGCAAGCAGATTCTACTAAAGTCAGTGATAAAGCTAAAAGAAGAGGAATTCCTCAATTAGGTTCTTTAGGTTCTGGAAATCACTTTTTAGAAATCCAAGTTGTTGATGAGATATATGATGATGAAGTAGCTAAAGTATATGGTCTTGAAAAAGGAATGATTGTAATTATGATTCACAGTGGTTCTAGGGGCTGTGGACATCAAGTATGTTCTGATTATTTGAGAGTAATGGATAAAGCTTATAAAAATCATCACATTGACCTTGCAGATAGACAATTAGCTTGCGCACCATTTGATTCAAAGGAAGCTCAGGATTATTTAAAAGCTATGTATGCTGCTGCTAATTATGCATGGGCAAATAGACAAATGATGACTCATTGGATAAGAGAAACATTTGAAAATGTATTGGGTAAATCTGCCAAAGAAATGAAAATGAATATTGTTTATGATGTAGCTCATAACATTGCTAAACAGGAAACACATAAATTCAAAGGCAATGATATGAAAGTAGTTGTACACAGAAAAGGAGCTACTCGTGCATTTGGTCCTGGAAGAGATGAAATCCCTGAAAAATATAGGGAAGTTGGACAGCCAGTATTAATTCCTGGGACTATGGGAACTGCATCTTATGTTTTACATGGAACTCAAAAAGCTATGGATGAAACATTTGGATCTACTGCACATGGTGCTGGAAGAGTTCTTTCAAGATCACAGGCTAAAAAAGATTATGCTCCGGAAGATATCAAAAATGATTTAGCTGTAAATGGTGTTAAAATCAGAGCAACTACTGAAAATGTAATAGCTGAAGAAGCACCTGGAGCATATAAAGATGTTGATAGTGTAGTTAGAGTATCTGATAGTACTGGAATAGCTAAACTTGTTGCAAAAGTAAAACCATTAGCAGTTACAAAAGGATAGATAATATGATTGGAATTATTGGTGGAAGTGGAGTTTATGAAATAACTCAAAAAGCAGATAGTCTTGAAAAAAAATTAATAAAAACAGAATATGGGGATGTTGAAGTTTCTATTTTGGATATTTTCAATAAAAAAGTAGCTTTTATTCCAAGACATGCTGCAGGACATAGTATTCCTCCACATAAAATCAATTTTAGAGCTAATATTGATGCACTTAAAGAAGTTGGAGTTACACAAATAATAGCTACTAATTCTGTAGGATCCATGAATTTAGATATGTCTCCAGGTTCTTTTGTTATTCCTGATGACTTTTTAGACTTCACTGAAAATAGGGATAAAACATACTATGAAAATCAAGTGGTTCATATTGATGTGAGTGAACCATACTGTAATCGTTTAAAAGAAGTGATATCTAGTTGTGGTGAAGTTATTGTTGGTGGGACTTATGTATGTACTCAAGGTCCTAGATTTGAAACTCCTGCTGAAATTAAAATGTTTAAAATTCTTGGTGGGGATTTAGTAGGTATGACGGGGGTTCCTGAAGTAACTCTTGCTCGTGAAAGGGCGATTTGTTATAATTCAATTTGTATAGTTTCAAATTATGCATCAGGTATTTCTGAAGATAATTTAACTATTGATGAAGTATTTGAAACAGTTAAAGCAAAAGAAAAAGAATTATTGGATTTAATATATGATGTTATTAAAAAATTAGATGATTGTGACTGCAGTTGTCATCATGCATTAAATGGTGCTGAAGTTTAAATTAATATTATGGAGTTGGTATTATGGTGAAAGTTATATTGTTAAATGCTAGTCCGAGAGTTAATAGTAATACTCAAGATGTTTTGGAAATTTGTGCTAAAGAGATAGAAAAAAATGGTGTTGAAACTGAAATCATATCATTGAGAGGAAAACAAATTCAATCTTGCATAGCATGTAATGCATGTAGTGAAGCTGGAAATTGTGTTTTAGATGATGGATTGGCTGAAATCATTGAAAAAATTAGAAATGCTGAAGGATTTATTCCAGCAGCTCCAGTTTACTTTGGAACAGCAAGAGGAGATATAATGGCTGCCCTTCAAAGAATTGGTAAAGTTTCAAGAGGTGGAGATAAATTCTTGGAATGGATGGTTGGAGGCCCAATTGCTGTTGCAAGGCGTGGAGGTCAAACTTTAACATTACAGGAAATGGCAATGTTCTTCCCAATTAATAATATGATAATGGCTGGAAGTACTTATTGGAATATGGTGTTTGCAGGTCCTGAAGGCACAGCTTTAAATGATGATGAAGGAATAAATACTATTCGTTTATTTGGTGAAAATGTTGCTAAAATAATTAAAAAATTAGTTGATTAAAATGAGAATTGCTCTTGCATCTTCAAATGGAAAAACTGTAGATTTACATTTGGGAAAAGCTGTATCATTAGTTATTTATGATATACTTGATGATGAATCTAATTTTGTTGAAACAAGAAATATAAATATTGATAAAGAAGCCAAACATCAGGGTGGAGAGGTTATTAATGAATGCAGTGATTGTGATGTTATAATAGCTACTCAGTATGGTTTTAAATCTAAAATTAAAGCAGAAGATGCTGGAATTAAATTGGTTGGTGATGAAGGTCCTGTTGAAGATGTTTTACAAAGATATCTTGCTCACTATAAATTTATGAATAGTTAAATTTCTTCATTTTTAACAACTTTTATATATTATTAACCTATATTAATATTATGAATGAATTATGTACAATTGTATTAGGGGTGCTTATTGCACTGGTGATATTTTCTATCTGTGGATAATATGGAGAATAAAAAGAATATTTGGATATTAATTATAGTATTAACGATTTATATATTGAATCAGCTATTTTTAAAACATTTGGGGATTTTATTTTTTAATAATCACTTAAATGATTTATTAGCTGTACCATTATTCTTTGCATTAATAAATACTATTTCTTTGTATAATACAAATAAACAGGTAACTTCTTTAAAATATTTAATTTTTATTACTATATTATTGGCATTTTTAGGAGAATATGTTGCTATCTATTTAAGGCCAGGTAGTGTTTCTGATTGGTGGGATGTTTTATGTTATTTTATAGGAATGTTTGTATATTATTTAATTATAAATATAGAACATGAAACTGATTAGGCCCATATAGTTCAGATGGTAGAACGATTGACTCGTAATCAATAGGTCTGGGGTTCGACTCCCCATATGGGCTTTTTTTTAAATAATTAATTTTGAGGTTTTAGTATGGAATCTAAAGATTTAATTATAATAGTTTGTGCAATTATTGCTGGAGCATGTATTATAGCATTAATAACGGTTTTTGTTGGTGATATGCATGATGATACAAAAGACATGGTATCTACTAATTGTACTGCTGAAAATGTAGTTAATGATACGACTGCAAGTACTACGAATGAGGATTCTCAATCAGAATCACAATCTGACTCTGGAGTTTATATTGTAAGTGAGGTAGTAAAATATAATTATCAAGCTGATGATGGTAGTTATTATCGTGAAGTAACTTATTCTGATGGGGGTTCTAGACAGTATAATACTTCTAGTGGAAATTTAATTGGATCTTCTTACAGTTCAGACCAAAAATATTTGCCTACTATGTATTAAATGGGGATAAGGAGTTTTAACACTCCTTATTTTCCAGCTAGTGCTACTGGAGCATATTTTGCAATTAACTCTTTTTGTTTTAATGAGTTTTTGCTTGATTTTTTATTATTTTTAAATAATTTCATTTGACTGTTTATATAACCTTCTTTTTCAATCATTTTCAACAATTTTTTTCCATATGTTAAGTGAGGATTTTCAATTCTTGCTTTCATTTGATTTAAAAGAAAATGTTCATTGATGTTTAATTGATTGAGTACATAATCCATTTCATTAATTAGCTCTAAAGCCCATTTTTTTAAGGTTATTTCATCACCATCCTTAATCAATCTCATATTTTCATCATATGCTCGTTCAGCACTTCGTTCTTCATTTATTATACTTTCTTTTTGCCAATTTACATAATCTGATTCATCTTTAATGAGCATATATAAAATGAATAAATGTAAGAACTTCATATCAATTTTCGGCATACCCCATTTATAAAAAGGGTTTATATCTAAAGTTCTTATTTCAATATACTCAATACCATCCTTTTTTAAAGATTCTAATAAATCTAAAGGATTTTTAGGTTTCAATCGGATTTGTGTATATAATTCTTTTGGTTTTGAAAGTATTCCAGTATTTATGTACTTTTGAACATCATGAGTAAATTCCTCAACTGTTTTGTAAGAGGGATATAAGTGCTTTTTATTTTTATAACCACATGATGCATTTCTAAATGAAGGTCCATTTTTACTATAAAAACTACCTTTGAAGTCTTTTTTATTCATTAGGTGTATACATTCGGGAGAAAATGTCTTATGAGCACCTATTGAACATCCTGTAAGATAAATTATAAGCCACACATGTCTTAAATAATTACGGGCTATTTTTAAATAGACTTCATTTTTAAATTCTTTGTATGTATAGTTTGTTTTTGTTTTTTTGTATAATTTTTTTATTATGTCTTCTTTAAATGAAAAATTGAAATGTACTCCAGAGATCAACTGTTTTTGAACACCATATTTTCTAGCTAATTTTTTTCTATAGTTTTCATTGTCTTTATTTGTTTCATCATACTTTGCAATAGGGATTTTATCGAAGTATGGAAGAATACATGGGAGAGATTGAAACCATAGATATTCATCTTCAGGAAGTGAAATATTTACAAGGTCAGATAGTAATGTAAAAATTTCATAGGCTTCATCAATAGAATCAAAGGTTGGAGTTATGATTTCTATTTGACTTTCTGAAAAATCTGTTGTGATAAAAGGATTACTAGATTTATCTCCAAAAACAGAAGGATGGGGCCTAAGAGACAATTTTCCATCAGAATATGCTCTTAGGCTTTCCCACTCAATACCAAATGAGCCTTTTAACAATTCTTCACTTGTTAAATGTTTGTTAATGTTACTTAAACAAAAGGGATTCATGCTGTACCTCTTAATCTACCATATTCTTTTATAAGTTTTTCTAAATGGATTCCTTTTTTTATTGATTTTAACATATCTTTTCCAGGGTTTGTTTGATTTTTAACCGTTTATATAAAGGTTTTAAGAATTTTTCTTCACCTTTCCCACGTTTTTCAAGACCTTCTTTAGATAAATCAAGAACTTCTTTAGCTAGTTTATAAGCATCATTTTTATTTATAAAGCTTGGTAGGTTTTCTTTAATTAATAATTTACGAAGTTCATTAGCTGTGTAACCTTTATGATAAAGTATATTGTCAGTTTCAATTAATTCATTTAAATTATCAAGATTATGTTTAAGCCCTAAATGAAAAGCAGCTACGCTCATAGAATCTTGAATTGGCTGAGTACACACACTTCTAAATTCAATTGTTCCTCTAAATGTTAAATTAATAAATTTAAATGCTCTTAAATAATTAATGTCATTTAGGGATGGTTTTATTTCAATACTTTCATAATCATGCCCATTATAAAATTCTCCTTTTACGGTTTTTTGTTTAAAGTAATCTTGTAAATTCATTGTTGGGAAATTAATATATTTCCCATTACGCATTATTGAGTAAATATTCAATGATTCAAGATATGTTTCTAATTCTTCAACATTCTTAAAATTAATATCATACATTCCAATGTTGTGGGGATTTACTCCATGGGTACTGTATTCCCATAAAGCATCCCTATAACAAATTATATTATTATTTTCTTCAAGTAAAATCGAATTTGAGAATAATAATGCTTTTATTGGTTCTATTTTAGAAAATACATTAATTGTTTTTACAAGATTGTCATATGAAACATCTAATTGAACTTGTGAAGCACTAGAGAACATTCCATATCCGGGATATTTATGAAAATGCATTTGACAGTTTTTATATTCTGGATAAGAATTTAAATGATGATATAACATTAAATAACGTTCATTTGGTATTGGTATTTCTTTGTTATATTTTCTATATGGATTTATCCCCATTCCAGTTAATGTGTACCCATATTCTTCAAAATTCTCTTTAATGAATTTATAATAAGTGGAAAACCTTTCATTAATAACAAATAAATCTTCATGTTTCCCCATTGCAAATTCAATATTATTGTATGAGCAGTCATAACAAATAATATCTTCACTGGTTTTATTCTTGAGGGAGTATGTATTTCCTTCGTAGTCTATTCCATTTATTTTAAAAGAATTAAATTCTTTTTGGAAATTATCTGTTATCTGGTGGACGATATTAAAATCTACTGCTTTTTTATTAAGATTTAGTATAGGAATTTCAATCTCGATGCCTATGTAATCTTTTTCTCCTTGAAGTGTGGGATTTATAAATTCTTGATATAATTTATTTTTGACCATTCCTGGTGTGATTTTAGAGTTTACCATACTTCCTCACCATCATTTTTTTCAATGGAATCAATAAACTTATTTAAATATTCTAATTGTTCAGGAGTTTCTATATATTCATTGTCGTGTCTTTCACTTTTGTAAAGTATTTCACCATCTTTTAGACAAAATAATATATTTATTGGAAGTTTTGCCCAGTTTTCATTGTTAGATATTGGAGTTGTTGTAAAAAGCAACCCATCATTAGTTTTTAAGTAATATAATGAACCCTCTAAGTTTGAATGGATGTATACTTGATCACCATCACAAATCATTAGGTTTAATTTATTATTCAATGACATGTCTGATAGGATGTTGGTAAGTAGATTAAAACGTTCATATGTATTTAAAGGTTCACCTTTTTTAAGTTCTGCTTCATTCACTTTATCTATAATATAAAGTAAAATTCTTTCAGAGTCAGTATCACCATATTCTTTTGATTTATATTCGTTTAATGGTGGATAATCAAAGATTGTTCCATTATGTATTAATATCCAACTCCTATTATTATCATCTGCCTGAGTAAAAGGATGACAATTTGGAGTTATTAATTCTCCTATTGTAGCTAGTCTGATATGTGCAAAAATATTTTTACCAACAATGGGGTTAGATAAAATATTTTTTAAGTTTTTACTACATTTTGCTTTAATTGGTTCTTTACTTATTTTTGTTCCATTGGGATGCATATTTGCTAATCCCCAACCATGTGGATGTTCATCACAATGTTCATAAAAACATTTAAGACATTCATTTACTTTTGTAGCTTTATTTGAATTAAAACAAAATATTTCACACATTTTTTCAGTCCTCCTACCTATAATTTAAATAACACGAGTTATAATATTAATAACAATTGTTATAAATTTTATAGTATATAAATCTTTACTTATTTGATAAGTTTTATATATCATGAAGAAAAAAAGTAATAATAACCTTTAAGGGCGGGTTTTAATAATTTAAAACTTTATAACAAATTATTCTTTAAAAGAAGTGAGTAGAGCTCACAGTAGTCGATTAACAGATTATAAAATTATAATTAATTATAATCTTATTTTACATTCTGTATAGTGTTAATTTAGCAAATGCAGTATTTAGTGGACTATTTTTAAATTTACTATAGCGATAGCTATATTTTAATGATAATAAAAATTACGGAAAATATTAAAAGGTTGATATAATGGCAAAAGCAAAAACAAGGCGTAGAGTACGTGATACATGGAAAGAAAAATCTTGGTATACTATTAAAACACCAGTTAACTTTGAAGATAAAGAAATTGGAGAAACTCCAGCAAGAGATCCTGATTACCTTATTGGTAGAGGAGTAGAAGTTACTATGAGGGAATTATCTGGAGACTTCTCTAAACAATATATTAAACTCAGATTTGAAATTGATAATGTAGCAGGAGATACTGCAAACACTAAATTTACAGGTCACAAAACTACTACTGATTATGTAAGAAGTATGATTAGAAGAGGAACCAGTAGAATCGATGCTTCTTGTGTTGTTAAAACTAAAGATGATCGTAAACTTAAACTCCATGTACTTGCAGTAACTACAAGAAGAGCTAAATCTTCCCAACAAAAATACATGAGACAAGTTATCAATGATTTATTAACTGAAACTGCAGCTGAAAAATCATTTGATGAATTAATTAAACTTGTAGTAAATGGTAAATTAGCATCTGAAGTTTACCACAATGCTAAAAAAATCTACCCTCTTAAAAGAGTGGAAATTATTAAAAGTAAAGTATTAAATTAAATACTTTTACTTAAATTTTCTTTTTCTAAAAAATAAAAACGGATTTAATTAAAATTGAACTTTGGGTACTATTTTTTCTTCTTCAAGAACTTCAATAAAGTTTGCACTATTAAATCCAAATAATTGAGCAACTATATTGCTTGGAAATTGTTCACAACTGTTATTATAAATTAAAACAAAATTGTTAAATCTTTCTCTGTAAATTGCAATTTTATTTTCAGTGTCAGTTAATTGTCCTTGTAGATTTAAAAAGTTTGCATCTGCTTTTAATTCAGGATATCTTTCAGCAATTGCATATAAATTAGCAATACCTCTAGATAATTGGGCATTAGATTCTTGCATATCAGGAATGCTTTTAGCATTCATTAATGATGATCTAGCTAAACTTATTTGAGCGTATGTATCATTTTCATGTTTTGCATAACCTTTAACAACTTCCACTAAATTTGGAATTAAATCAGTTCTTCTTTTTAATTGAACATCGATTTTACTCCATGAACTTTTAACTTGATTTCTTTTAGTTATTAAATCATTATAAATTGAAATTGTGTAACTACTGATACCTGCAAGGAGAATTAATGTAATTAAAATATAGAAGAAACTACCTTGAAATAGACTACTTAATTCAAAACTTACAAATAAAATAGCTATTATAATAATTATTTTGTATAATGTTCTCATATAATGGAATATGGTTAATATATTATATTAATTATATGGTTAAAATTAGGTATATTTTTATATTATTCATTAGAAATACTATTATGTTGATATTATGGTTGAAAAATTAATAATGATTAATTGGGGTTATGTTTTAATACTATTTTTATTGGGATTTTTAACATACAAAAGAAAATCATTGGATGCTCTAGGTTCAATTGTCATGATTGTAATGGGTATTATCATTATTTTTTCAGCGGGATTTAATTGGTTGTTATTAATTTTAATATTTCTTATTTTAAGCTTGGTAGCTACAAAATTCTCAAAATCTTATAAAAGATCTTTAGGAGAATTTGAAGGTAGGAGAACAACTAAAAATGTTATTTCAAATGGTATTGTAGCAGTTATGATGGCTGCATTTGGCGGTTATTATCTTTCTTTTGTTGGAGGATTTATTGGAGCAATAGCTACTGCAACAGCAGATACTTTAGCTAGTGAAATTGGTGTTTTACATCAACCTAGATTAATCACTACTTTTAAAAAGGTAGAACCTGGAACTGATGGTGCAGTATCTGTTTTAGGAACTGTTGCAGGTATGGTTGGTGCAGCTATTGTTGGTATCTGTGCATTTTTCCTTGGAATTGTTCATGATCCTATTTTAGCTATTATTTTAGCAGTTATTCCTGGAACTTTAGGTTGTTTTATGGATAGTTTTCTTGGAGCTCTTTTTGAAAGAAAAGATTTGTTAACTAATGAACATGTAAATCTTATAGCTACTATTACTGGTGCTTTAATTGGTATTTTGCTTGTTTGATTAATTATTTTAATAAGTTAAAACAGATAGTAAAATCATGTCAATGGCAGAGTTTAATTATGATATTGCTGTTTCAGCAATTATTGCAGTAATTATTGTAGTGTATTATAAACGTAAGTATGGTGATGAGATTTTTAAGGATAAACGTACTTGGGTTAAGATAATTGTACTGTTTTCTGTTGCAAACTTAATTAAAGTTATGATTAAACCGTTAATAGGTTTCTAAACTAATTTTTTAAATAATTTTATAACTATTGAAAAATATATTTAAAAATATTATAATAAGGTGACATTATGAAGGGAATAGTTTTAGTAATGGATGGTATGGGGGATCGTCCACTTAAAGAATTTGATAATCAAACCCCTCTTCAAGCAGCTAACACTCCAAATATGGATGAAATGGCTAAAAATGGTATAACTGGAATTATGGATTCAATAGCTCCAGGTATCATACCAGGTAGTGATACTGCACATTTATCTATTTTAGGTTATGACCCATATGAAGTATACACTGGAAGGGGTCCTTTTGAAGCAGCAGGTGTTGGAGTAGATGTTATTCCTGGAGATATTGCATTTAGATGTAATTTCTCAACAGCTGATGAAAATGGAATAGTTACTGATAGGCGTGCAGGAAGAATCAGAGAGGGAACTCATGAAATCGTTGAAGTGTTAAATACAATGGTTTTGGAAGATTATCCTGACATTAAAATTATTTTTAAAGAATCAACTGGTCACAGAGCAGTTTTAGTATTAAGAGGTGAAGGTCTCTCAGATAAAGTAAGTGATGCTGATCCTAAAGTAGAAGGAAATAAACCTAAGGAAGTTTTAGCTTTAGATGATTCTGATGAAGCTAAAAAAACTGCAGATGTTTTAAATAAATTAGTAGCTAAATCTTATGAAATGATTAAAGATCATCCTGTTAACTTAAAAAGAATAGAAAACAATGAACCTCCAGCAAATATTATTATTCCTCGTGGAGCTGGGGAAGTGCCAGTAGTAGAACCTTTAAATGATAAATATGAAGTTAATTCTGCATGTATCGCTGAAACAGGTCTTATTATGGGTATTGGTAGATTTGCAGGTATGGACATTATTGAAATGGAAGATGTTACTGGTGGAATTGATACTAATTTAGAAAATATTAGAGATACAATCATTGATCAAGTTAAAAATTCTGACCATGATTTCTTTTTAATAAATATTGATGGTGCAGATGAAGCAGGTCATGATGGACAAGCTATTGAGAAACGTGATTTCATTGAAAAAGTTGATAAAGTTGTTATGAGTGAACTTAAAAAACTTGAAGATGTATATATATTTTTAACTGCTGATCATTCAACTCCAATTTCTGTTTTGAATCACTCTGGAGATCCAGTTCCAGTTATTATAACTGGTCCTGAAGTAAGAGTTGATGATGTATGTGAATATTCTGAAGTAGCTGTTGCAAAAGGTGGTCTTTGCAGAATTAGAGGATCAGATGTTATGAACATTATGATGGATTTAATGAATTATGCTCATAAATTCGGAGCTTAAATGAGTTGGTTTAATGGTTGCTAAGAAACTTTTTGGAACTTCTGGAATTAGAGGAAAAATAAATTCTGAAGTTACTTGTGAACTTGCATTAAATGTTGGTAAATCTTTAGCTTATTATTTAGGTAATGATGGAACTGTAGTTTTAGGTTATGATACTAGAACTACTAATGTAATGCTTGATCAAGCTATTTGTGCAGGTTTGCTTGAAAGTGGGATTGATGTAATTAAAATAGGTATGGTTCCAACTCCTTTAGTAGGTTATGCAACTAACAAGTTAGGGGCGGATGCAGGAATAATGTTAACTGCATCTCATAATCCGTCACAATATAATGGTATTAAAATTTGGAATGCAAATGGTATGGCATATACTTCAGTTCAAGAAAGTGAAATTGAAGAAATTTATGCAAATAAGGATTATATTTCAGTAACTTGGGATAAAGTAGGTACTTTAAAAGTTAATGAAGAAATTAAAGGAAAATATATTGATGATTTAGTTAAAATGGTTGATATTAAACCAGGATTAAAAGTTGTAATCGACTGTGCTTCTGGTGCTGGAAGTGAAATTTCTCCGTTAGTTTTTAGAAAAGCAGGATGTGAAGTAACAACACTTAATTCTCAGCCTGACGGATTTTTCCCAGGAAGAAATCCTGAACCAAATGCTGAAAATTTACAAAATTTGATGAAAACTGTTGTATCTATTGGAGCAGATTTGGGAATTGCTCATGATGGTGATGCTGATCGTATGATTACCATTGATGAAAATGGTAATATTTCCCCATTTGATTCTTTACTTGCATTAATTTCTAAAGAATTTGATGGAGATATAGTTACTACTGTAGATGCAGGTTTATGTATGGATGAATCAGTAAATGGTAGAGTTTTAAGAACTAAAGTTGGAGATGTTAACGTAGCTGAAGTTATTATTGAAGAATCTGCTGCATTTGGTGGGGAACCTTCTGGAACATGGTTACATCCTGATTTTTGCATGTGTCCTGATGGCATACTTTCAGGTTTAAGAATGGCAGAAATTGTATCAAATAAAGGTAAATTATCTAAATTACTTGCAGATATTCCATCTTATCCAAATATACGTGAAAAAATAACTTGTTCTAAAGAAGCTAAATTTGCAGTTATGGAAAATATGGAAGAATTGTTAAAAGATAACTTTGATGATATTAAAGAGGTTAATTCAATTGATGGGGTTAGATTAACCTTTGAAGATGATAGTTGGGTTTTAGTAAGACCTTCTGGAACTGAAGATTATATTAGAATAACTTTAGAATCTAAAGATGAGTCAAGAGCTCATTCTATTAAAGAAACTTGTGTTAAAATTATAAAAGAAAATATTTAATTTCTTTCCATGTGGATACTTCTACATGTTTTTTTTAAATCTTTTTTTTTAGACAGATTTCATCATCAATTAAAAAAATTAATTAATAAGTATAAACTTAACATAGTATAATAGTTTAAATTAATAATTTAAGGGGTAATAAAATTGAAAGCTATAATTTTAAGTGCTGGTGAAGGTTCTAGGATGAGACCATTAACCCTTACAAAACCTAAAACAATGTTGCCAGTAGCAGGTAAACCAATTATTCAGTATAATATTGAGTCTTTAAGAGATAATGGTATAAAAGATATATTGCTTATTGTACGTTATAAAGAAGACATGGTTAGAAATTACTTTGGTGATGGAAGTGAATTTGGAGTTAATATCTCTTATAAAACTCAAAAAGACTTTTTAGGAACAGCTAATGCTATTTCATATGGTGAAGATTTTATTGATGATAGTTTAATAGTTTTAAATGGCGATATTATTCTTGATGATGAAATTATTCATGAAATAATTAAAAAATATAATTATTTAACACCAGATACATTAATGCTTTTAACTGAAGTGGAGGATCCTTCTGCATTTGGTGTTGTTGAAATAGAAAATGGAAATATTAAAAGCATTGTAGAGAAACCAAAACGTGAAGAAGCACCAAGTAATCTTGTTAATGCAGGGATTTACATATTTAATAAAGATATATTTGATAAAATTAATAAAACAGAAATCTCTGAAAGAGGAGAATATGAGATTACAGATTCAGTAACTTTACAAATCCGGGAAGGTAAATCTGTTATTGGACATAAAACATCTAAAGATTGGATTGATGTAGGTAGGCCATGGGAATTAATTGAAGTAAATGAAGAATTAATTGGCAAACTCAAAACAGAAATTAAAGGAACAATTGAAGAGGGTGCATTTATTCATGGTGAAGTATTTTTAGATGAAGGCAGTGTTATTAAAGCAGGAGTATATATTGAAGGAAATGTATATATTGGTAAAAACTGTGACATAGGACCTAATTCTTATATTCGTGGAAATACTTACTTTGGTGACAATGTTCATGTAGGTAACGCTGTTGAAATTAAAAATTCAATTATCATGGAAAATACAAATGTCAGTCACTTAAGTTATGTTGGGGATTCTGTTATAGGTTCTAACTGTAATATTGCAGCTGGAACAAATATAGCTAATTTACGTTTTGATAATGCAACTATTAAAACTAAAATTAAAAATCAAAAAATTGATAGTGGAAGGCGTAAATTAGGAGCTATCATTGGTGATTCTGTTAAAACAGGTATTAATTCAAGTTTCTCTCCTGGTGTAAAAGTAGGTCATAATTCTACTATTGGATCAGGGGTATTATTATATGAGGATTTACCTTCAGATACAAGAGTATTAGAAAAACAAACTCATATTATTCAAAAGAAAAAGAAAAAAAATTAATTAAATGGTGATATTATGGAAAATAAAAAAGACTCTGTTGTAATATGTCCAGGTGCACAAGTATTCGGTGATGTTGAATTAGGTGAAGATGTATCAATTTGGCATGGTGCAGTACTTAGGGGAGATGTAGATTCTATTAAAATAGGTAATAATTCTAATGTGCAAGATAATTGCGTGTTGCATTGTAGTAAGGATTTTCCAATAACAATTGGAGATAATGTATCTATAGGTCATGGAGCTGTAGTTCATGGTTGTACTTTAGAAGACAATGTTTTAATTGGAATGAATGCAACTGTGTTAAATGGAGCACATATTGGTAAAAATTCTATTGTAGGTGCAGGAGCTGTTGTAAGTGAAGGTAAAGAATTCCCTGAAGGCAGTTTAATTTTAGGAGTTCCAGGTAAATTAATAAAAGAAGTTTCTCCTGAACAAATTCAACATATTCAAGAAAACGCTGATAATTATAAAGAACTTTCAAAACAATATAAATAAGGTTAAACAATGAAACCAAGGATGATAGTTAGTGAAATGGATTCTTATGTTCCAGGTAAATCTCAAGATGAGATAGCTAGTGAATTTAATTTAAATAAAGAAGACATCATTAAATTAGGATCTAATGAAAATCCATTTGGCCCTTCTCCTAAAGCTATTGAGGCTATTGAAAAAGAATGTAAAAATATAAATAGATATCCTGAATCTGTTTTAAATGAGCTTCAACAAGAATTAGCTAATTACTCTGGGGTTAAACAATCTCAAGTTATTGTTGGTGGGGATGGTGCTGATGAAATAATTGATGTTTTAGCGAAAACATTTATTGATGAAGGTGATGAGTTTATTGTACCTCTTCCTTCTTACATGTATTATGAATACTTATTGCAACAGTACGGTGCCCGTCCAGTTTATGCTAAATGGAATTTAGATGAAAATAAATTAGACATTGATTCTATTGTAGATGCTATAAATAGTAAAACAAAAATGATTTTTTTATGCACTCCAAATAATCCTTCAGGTACTTTAATTGACAAAGAAGATATTAAAAGAATTGCAAGTCAAAATCCAGATATTTTAATTATTGTGGATGAAGCTTACTTTGAGTATGCTGAAATTACTAATAAGGATTTAATCAATGAATTTAATAATATTTTTATTATCAGAACAATGTCTAAAGTAATGGGGCTTGCTGGAATGAGAGTGGGTTATGGTTTAGCTTGTGAAGAAATAATTGAATACATGCATAGGATTAAACCGGTATTTTCATTAACAAGGTTATCTTATGTGGCTGCTCTTAATACTTTAAGAGATGAAGACTATATAAAATCATCTATTAAAAAAGGAATTGAAAGCAGGCAATATCTTTATAATGAATTATCAAAAATAGATTCATTAAATGTTTTTCCATCTAAATCTAATTTCATGTTAATTGGTATAAAAGATACTGGATTTACAGCATCTGAATTAGCGTTGGAACTCATGAAACACGGAGTTATTGTAAGAGACTGCACTTCATTTAAAGGTTTGGATGAATTTTGGATTAGAATAAGTATCTGTACTTTAGAAGAGGATGAAAAATTTATTAATATTATGAAAGAGGTATTATCTTAATGTACGTGGGAGGAACTGTGATTTCTTCTGTTGAATTTCATGGAAACATGTCATTAGTTATTTTCATGTCAAAATGTCCTTTAGCTTGTCGTTATTGTCATAATGTGGAACTTTTGGAAGATAATACTCAACAAACTTTTGAAGAAATTAAACAAGAAATAGATTCATCTGCAGATTTTATTGATGCTGTTGTAATTTCAGGTGGTGAACCATTAGTTCAATATGATGCTGTTATTGAAATATTGAAGTATGTTCGGAAAGTAGGACTTAAAACTAAATTGGATACTAGTGGGATTTATCCTGATAAACTTGAGGAAATTTTGAAACTTAATCTTTTGGATTTTATATCTTTAGATATTAAAGCTCCATTTGAGAAATATAAGAAAGTTACAGGAGCTAATATAGGTTCTCAAGTTCATAAATCTATGAATTTAATAAATAAATATGGGGTTCATTTAGAGACTAGAACAACTTATGTTCCAACTTTACATACTAAAAAAGATATTTTTAATTTGGTAATGGACATTGAGTCTGAAGTTTACACTATTCAACAATTTAGGAATAAGGATGTTTTAGATCCTAAATTAGAAAAAGTTGAAGTTCCTAATCCTCATGAATTGAGGAAATTAGCTGAAATGATTAAACCTTATTTTGATGGTGTTGTAAAAGTTAAATCTGCAGAATTTGGAGAAGAAATAATTTAAATAACGAGGAGGAGAAAAATGCCAATCTTATCATTTTCAAGTCAAGATATTGATATAATCACTGGAAAAAAGACTATGACTATACGTAAGCTTTGGAAAACTCCTCTTAAAAAAGGTGACAGGCTTTATTGCTATTGGAATTTAGTATCTAAAGAAAAAAAGAAAATTTTTGAAGCTAAAGTTGTAGATGTACAAACTATTCCTTATTTGGATTTGAAGGATAATGATGATTTAGCTCGTAAAGAAGGATTTAAAGATGCTAAAGAAATGGTAAAAGATTTTAAAAAGATGTATGCTGGACAAATTGATGATTCTGAGCAATTTCAAATTATTTACTTTGAAAAATTGGATGTTGATGAGTGGAAAGGGGATAAAATTGATGAAAAAGCTATGATAACACAAAGAGCAGATATTCTTTTTGATAGTGGAAAATTTGATAAATCTACAATGTGTTATGATGCTGCATTAAAAATAGATCCTGGAGATGTTTATTTATTGAATAAACAGGGGGATAATCTTTCAAGATTAGGTAGGTTTACTCAAGCAATCTATTGTTATGATAAAGCTTTGGAAATTGAGCCTCATAATGAATATATTTTAAATAATAAAGCAATAGCTTTACTTAACTCTGGAAAATTAAATGAAGCATTAGATGTTAGTAATATTGCTCTTGCTGTGAATCCAAATAGTTCTATTGTTTTATATTGGAGAGGATTTATTTTAGAAGTTTTAGGTAAATTTGATGAAGCATTGGATGTTTATGATCATTTGATTTTGATAGATAGTGAAAATCCTGAAGTGTGGAACTCAAGAGGAAATTTATTGTCAGATATGGGTAAATTGGATGAGGCTATTGAATCTTTTGATAAAGCTTTAGAAGTTTGCCTTGATGATTCTGAATTGGATGCAGGTTCTATTAATCGTATGGGTAATGCTTATATTGATTTGGGAAAATTAGATGAAGCATTAGAATGTTTTAATACTGCTATTTCTTTAGAAAAAAATAATATTGATTTTTTATTGAATAAAGGAGTAGTTTTAATGGAATTAGGAAAATTTGAAGAAGCTGTGGAAAGTTTCAATAAGGTTTTACTTAAATCTCCTGATAATGAAGATGCATTTTTCTTAAAAGAAGAATGTTTGGAAAATTTATAATCTTTGTATCTGAATAGTTAATTCCTATTTTTTTTATTATTTTAACTAACAACTGTTAGTTTTATATATTATTAAAACAATAGTATAACTAACGACTGTTAGTTTATGTGGTATTATGAAAACATCAACAAAAGAGAAAATATTTGATGCAGCATTAGATTTATTTTCTAAAAAAGGTTATGATTCTGTATCTATTAGAGCAATAGCTTTTGAAGTAGGAATCAAAGAAAGTTCAATTTATAATCATTATTCAAGTAAAAAAGAAATATTAATGTCTATTTTAAAGTATTTTGAAGAGTATTTTGAAAGTAGTCCACTAGATAATAATCAGGCTAAATCTTTCTTGGAAAAAAATCCTGAAATGTTTTATCATCAAGGTTCAGAAATGTTTAAACAACAATTATTCCATGGTAAAGTCTTGAAAATTTTAAAATTAATATTTGTTCAAATGTATCAAATTGAAGAAGTTAAGGAATTTTTCTTAGAAACTATTTTAGAGAATTCTATTGGTTTTTGGAGTAATATTTTTGAAATTTTAATAAAAAAACAGGTAATTAAACAAGATTGTAATCCTAGCAAATTAGCTAATATGTATTTTGGATTTTCCATGTTTAAGTTATGGGAAATATTTTTAAAGTATGAAGAATTTCCTAAAGAGGAAATTGAAAGTATGTTTGATGAAGTTGAAGAGTATCATAGTTTCTTATTAGATAGTGTGAGGATTGATAAAAATGATTGAATCAGATTCTCCATATTATGTTAATGATGAATATTATGTAGATGTTAAACATTTAACTGACGATTTTTTAGATTTTGCTCACTCTTATTTTGATGATAATGAAATTATTCTTGAAGGTTTGATTGTTAGTGTTTATTGGAATCTTTGCTGTGATAAATTTTCATCTCTAAAAGAAATAATTGATTATCTGGAATATGTTGGAGATTTTAATGATCAACTTCCTTATTTAAGAAAATGGGAAAGCATTGATTTTTCTAAATATTTAATTTTGGGGGACTGGTTTTGTGAAAATGCATCAAAATATTTATCAACATATACATTAGAATTAGACAATTATTTAGAAAAATATGAAGATAAGCCTAAATCAAATAAAGAGAAAATATTTTTTAATAGTCCTAAAGAATTATATTATTTAAACATGCTTTCTTCTGAAATAATGGGTAGAATTTCCAGAAGTGATTATGAATCTAGAAAAAGAAAAGCAATAATACTTCCAACATGTATGAAAATAAATCAAAAAACTTGCCGGGCTGTTGAAAAAAGACTTGGGGAAGTATGTATCCAGTGTAATGATAAATGTGAAATAGCTAAAATTAATAAAGAATATGATTGTGAAGTATATTTGGTTTCACATAAATCTTCAGCATTTCAAAATGCATCTGCTGAAGATAAAGATGAATTAGCTATTATTGGTGTTGCATGTCCTTTAAATTTAATCTCTGGAGGATGGAAAGCACTAACAGTGGGCATGCCTCCTCAATGTGTATTACTTGAAAAAGTAGCATGTGCAAGACATTGGTTAAATGAGGATACTCCCTCATCAATTAGTAAAAATAGGTTAAAAGAAGTATTTTAGGTGTAAATTAATACTTCTTAATTTTTATATTTTTTAATTAAACTTAAACCCCATTGGGTCATTTCATCTGCTTTTTCTTGTGAATCAGATTCTGCAAAGCATCTAAAAATTGGTTCTGTACCTGAGGGTCTTATGATTACCCATCCATCTTCTTTTAAAATTTTAACTCCGTCGGTAGTATCAAGATCAAAATCTGTAGTGGTTTTTATTTCATTAGCTATGTTGTTCATAACTTCTTCTTTTAACTCATCAGCACATTCAATTTTTGTTTTTGTTGCATAGTAAACTGGAAGTTCTTCAACTAATTTTGAAAGTGGTTTTTTCTCTTTAGCTATTGTTTCAAGTATTTTAGCTACAGTCATAACTGCATCTCTTCCATAAACAAAGTCTGGAAATATTAATCCGCCATTTTCTTCTCCACCAAATAACCCATCCTCATCTTTCAATTTACGTGCTACAAGTAAATCTCCAACTGCAGTAGCTATTACATTTCCATTATACTCTTCAGCAATATCATAAATAGCTTGTGAAGTTGCAACAGTTGTGACTATGGTACCACCATTATTTTCTTTAAGCATCTGTTTTTCAACAAGTGAAAATGTTTTATCTCCAAGAACAAAGTTTCCTTTTTCGTCAATACAAATAGTTCTGTCTGCATCTCCATCATGAGCAAGACCAATATCTGCATTAAGTTCTTTTACAACACTAATTAATTCTTGTAAGTTCTCTTCAATTGGTTCAGGGTCACGTCCTGGGAAAAATCCATCAGCTTGGCAATTAAGAGTAGTTACATCACAACCTAATTTTCTAATTAAATATGGTGCAGTGTAGGATCCTGCTCCAGAACCACAATCAACAACAACTTTTAAGTTAGCTTTTTTAATAGCTTCAACATCTACTTTACTGATTGCTTCTTCGATGTATTCATCAATAATTTTATCGTTGTGATATAATTCTCCAATTTCACTCCAATGTGCTCTTTTTGGTTCTTCATCAAAATATAACTTTTCAATTTCTAATTCCATGTCATCAGGAATTCCAATACCTAATTCATCTAAAAATTTAATTCCATTATATTTTGGAGGGTTATGTGAAGCAGTAATCATTACTCCACCATCATAATATTTACGAACACCATATTGAACTCCTGGTGTAGGTAATATTCCTAAATCTACAACATCACAACCTGAAGATAAAAGTCCAGCTTTTACAGCTTCCATTAACATAGGACTACTTGTTCTTGTATCTCCACCAACAGCTACAGTTCCTTGAACTACTGATCCGTAACATGCTGCAAGTCTTGATGCAAATTCTGGAGTTAAAACTTCATTAGCTACTCTTCTAACTCCAAAAGTCCCGAATAATCTTTTTTTATCTGACATTATTAATTGCCTCATAATTTTTTATATTACATTTATTTTTATTTTCAACAAATAAAAAGTTAATGATATCCAGATATTTCTTTTAAATAAGGTATTTTACTTAAAATAACTGTTAAAATCCAACTAATTAAGAATAATCCTAAAGTTATACCAATATAATATATAAGAATTTGAGTGCCACTTCCAGGTAATTTTGTCCACCATGATTTAATAAACATGAATAATACTACATGAATCAAATACATTCCATAACTGGCTTTACTTATAGACAATACAAATTTTTTAATTATTTTTTTGGTAGTTATTTTCTTAAGTTCCATACTTCTAAAAATTAAAAATATTGAACTGCATAATCCTATTTCTAAGAAACTTATATCTAAATTTGATTTTAAGAATAATGCATCATTTATATAATCCAGTATAGCTAGATTATCATATTTAACTTTTATAACTAAACAAATAATAAGTAAAATTAAGGATAATATTATTGTTTTGTTTGGAGATTTGATGTTTACATTAGCTAAATAATAACCAAGTACTAGATAACCAATTCCCCCTATAAAGAAACGTAAATCAAGAAAAGAGCTTATATTAAAGTATCTGCATCCAAAATAAAATATTGAAGATAATATAAATAGAATTACAAAGTATTTGACATCATTTAAATTTCTGGAATTAATAAAATCATTTATAAATGGGAGTGCTAAATAAACACCAACAATTAGATAAAAATACCACATGTAAGTGTCAAAAAAGTGTTTTGCAATATCATAAAATAAATTACTGTACATTTGATGTATGTATAAAATGGATACTATGTAAATTGCAATCCAGAATAAAAAAGGAATTGTAACTCTTGGAAACCTTTTTTTGTAAAAATCTTTTATAGAATATTGTTTTTTCTTTAAAAGAAGAGCTCCACTTATCATTAAAAATATAGGCACTCCAGATTTACCTAATTTTGCACAAATATCTACAATACTTACTCCTAAGACTTCTGGTTTATACCATAGCATACTAATGTGAAATGCTATTATTCCAAGTATTGCAAAAAATCGTAAGTTGTCTAAATACTCAATTCTGTTTTTCACATTCATATTTTCACCAGTTATCTTAATTTTAGTTTCAAATAATATTAAAGACTTGTGTTAAATTATTCTCAGACTGTTTTCATCTGATAAAATAAGTTCTAATTGAGAATTATATTCTGTAATTTTTCCAACAACATTAACTTTTTTACCTTTATAATTTTCAATATTTATTCCATTATCTTCTAAATTAGCTAATTGACTTTCAAATAGTATTAAGGACATCTGTCCAGTTCCATCATTGATAGTTAAAAAATAGCTACTTTTACTTTGTGATGATTGTACATCTTCAACAACACACTCAATACTAACTTCTTCATCTATCATTCCACGAGTTATGTCTTTGATTTCTACTTTTTTAACTTCAATTGATGGTGTAAATATAATTAATCCTATTAATCCAATCAGTGAAGTTATTAAAGCTATTTTTAATAATTTTTCATCTGTAATTTCCATGTAAATATCTTAAATTTCATTTTAAAAATAGGCGATAGGATTTTATTTTAAAATATTGTTATGGATAATCTTTTTTTATATTGAAGTATAATTTAATATATATGTTTAAAAACACAGATTTGACAAAAACAGATTTATATGCAATTCTTGTGGGGATATTTTGTGCAGGATTAATTATTTCTAATATAATTGCAACTAAAACATTTGAATTTTTTTGGATAACTTTACCTTGTGGAGTTATAATTTTTCCATTAATTTATATTGTTAATGATGTGCTTGCTGAATGTTATGGTTTTAAAAAAGCTAGAAGAGCAATTCTTTTAGGATTTTTTATGAATTTGGTAGCTGTAATTTGTTATAATATAACTATGATTTTGCCGGCTCCATCATATTTTGTTGGGGATGAAGCTTTTCAAGTAGTTTTGGGAAGTACTTTAAGATTATTAATAGCTAGTTTTGCAGCTTATTTAATTGGTTCTTTGATAAATGCAAAATTAATGGTTTATTTAAAAGAAAAATATGAAAATAAGTTGTTTTTCAGATGTATCTCATCTACATTTGCAGGGGAAGGAATGGATGCACTTATATTTATTACAATCGGATTTTTAGGAACAATGCCTGTAATCACACTTTTTACCATGATTGTGGCACAAGCATTATTCAAAACAGCATATGAAATTGTTATATATCCATTAACAAGAAGAGTAATTAAAGATGTAAAAGCTTTAGAAGATTACTGAGATTTATACATTGAAATTAATCTTTCAACAGTATCTATGTCTTGTAAACCTTTATCTTTTCTAATATTCTTAACAACAGGGAAACGTAGAGAGTATCCAGTTTCATATTCTGGACTTTCAACAATTTCACTAAATGCAACTTCCAGTACTATTTTTGGTTCTACAATAATTTCTCTGCCTTTTGTGGAAAGTTCATACTCTTTCATTTTTTTAGTAAGGTATTCTAATGTAGCATCATCAAGACCAGTAGCTACATAAGCAACTGTTTTTAAGTTGTTGTCTTCATCGCGTAGGGAAACTAAATAAGATCCAACAAAATCTCCTCTTTTACCAATTCCATAAGTTCCACCAACAATAATCATATCTAAAGTTTCAGGTTCTGCTTTGTATTTAAGCATTTTTTTACCTCGAAGACCTGGTATATATGGTTCACCAGCATCTTTAATCATGATTCCTTCATGATTTTGTGAAAGTGAAAGTTCAAATAAATTTTCTACTTCTTTAACAGTATCTGGAGTTCCATAAACCATGTTACTTAAATTAATTTCATCAGGAGTTGTATCAACAATTTTTTCAAGTTTTTTCCTTCTTTTAAGTAGTGGTTCATCAATCATTGGGATTTGGTAATATAATAAATCAAATAAGAATACTTTTAAAGGAACATTTTCAACAGCTTCATCAATATTATGTTTTCTTCTAACTCTATGTAGTATATTTTGGAAAGATAATGGTTTTCCATCTCTTGTAGCTATTACTTCACCTTCTACAATATAATCTTCATGAGGTAAATATTCATTAAATAAATCTACAATTTCTGGTAATGCTTGAGTAATGTTTTCAAGTCTTCTAGTGAATATTTTTATTTCATCGCCATTTCTATGTACTTGAAGACGAATACCATCATATTTTGTCTCACAAATAGCTACGCCCATTTCATCAATAATTTCTGGAAGTGGTGGAGCAAGTTGTGCAAGCATAGGTTTAACTGGAGTTCCTGGAGTTAAATTTAATTCTTTAAGTCCGAATGATCCTTTTTCTTTTGCAACAACTGCTATTAAACCTAAATCATTTGTAAGCATCATAGCTCGTTCAACTACTGATTTTTCAATGTTGAATGCTTGAGCTATCCCATCTCTTACAACACCTTCTCCAACACCTATTCTAAGTTCTTCAAGAATCGTACGTGTTAAATATTTTGCTTCACTAGCTGATGCTTGAGATAACATTTCTAATAGTATATCAATTTTACGTTTTGTTGATCTGTTTCCATTTATTTTAGAAAGTTTTCTTAAGCTGTTAAATACAAAATCTATTGTTAAAGGTTTAGAAAAAAATGTAGTTTGGGTTTTGTTAGCATATAATTTAATACAGGCAAGACCAATATCTCCTTCGTCACGAACAGCATCTTCTACTTTGTCTGGTGTGACACCAACTGCTTCACTAACAGCTTGCATAACTAATTTATTCCCTATTCCTATTTCTTCATCACTCCAAGCAGGAAATACGCTACCTAAAATCATTAATCCTACTTGTTCTAAAGTGGTGCTATCTAATTTCAATAAAAAATCAGATATGATTTCTGTTTTTTCTAACCTTTTAGTTGTATTTTCTAAAGCAGAATATACATCTACTAATTCTTGATATTTCATTTAAAAATCGCCTTTAGCTATTTTTACTGCACAATATTCTCCGCACATTGCACACATTTCATCGTCGTCAAGTTCGCATTTGTTTCTATAACTACGTGGTTTTGATGAATCAAAAGCAAGTTCAAATTGTTTTTCCCAGTCAAAGTTTTTACGAGCTTCGCCCATTTGTTTTTCTCTACTCCATGCAGATTCAAGACCTTTAGCAACATCAGCAGCTTCAGCAGCTATTTTAGATGCAATTATGCCTTCTTTAACATCTTCAAGTGAAGGTAGTGATAAATGTTCTGCAGGAGTCACATAACATAAAAAGTTAGCTCCACTGCTTGCAGCTATTGCTCCACCAATAGCTCCTGTGATATGATCATAACCTGGTGCTAAATCAGTTACAAGAGGACCTAACACATAAAATGGAGCGCCATAACAAATGGTTTTTTGTATTTCCATGTTTGCTTTTATCTGGTTTAATGGCATATGTCCTGGACCTTCAACCATTACTTGAACATTTGCATCTTGGGCCCTTTTGACAAGTCCACCTAAGTTAACTAATTCTTGAATTTGTGGAATATCACTAGCATCACTTAGACAACCTGGTCTTAAACCATCTCCTAAGGATAATGTTATATCATATTCATAGGATAACTCAAGTAAATAATCGTAATTCTCATATAATGGGTTTTCTTGATCATTATGTTTAATCCATGATGCAAGGAAAGTTCCACCTCTACTTACAATTCCCATCATTCTTTTAGCTTTTTCTAGTTTTTCAACTAAATCTTTAGTGATTCCACAATGCAATGTCATGAAATCCACACCTTCTTTTGCTTGATTTTCAATAGCTTTAAAAAGGTCATCAGGATCCATATCAATAATTTCCTTGTTTTTATTGAGAGTAATCACTCCAGCTTCATAAATAGGTACAGTTCCAATAGTTATATCTACAGCATCCATGATTTTTTTTCTAAATGTTGTTAAATCTGATCCAGTAGATAAATCCATTAATGCATCAGCACCATATTCTTGAGCTAATTTAGCTTTACTAACTTCTAATTCAATATCATCAATTTTACTTGAAGAACCGATATTTGCATTAATTTTAGTTTTAAGACAGTCTCCAATTCCACAAGCTTTTGAATGGCCATTTATATTTTTAGGAATTACAACTCTTCCTTCAGCAATTAAGTTAGCTAATTTGTTAACAGATATATTTTCATCACGAGCAACAACTTCCATTTCTGAAGTAATATTGCCTTTTTGAGCTTCACTTTTTTGTGTCAATGTTTTTCCCTCATTATATATTTATAATAATGGATTAGGTATATCAGGATTTTCTTTTTTAGGTTTTTCTCCCCCAATTTTTTCTAATCTCATTTCTAAGAATTTTTTACCCTCTTTGGTTTTAGAATAAATTGGAACTGATTGGCCTACTGTTTTCAAACTTTCAGCATCTCCAATTTCTCTAATATATTTAGATGCACAAGCAGTTGCAACATCACAATTGTCAAAGAGAATTTTAGCATCTTCTTTTGTTCTGTTACTTGTATGTACAACAAATGTGTAAATATTTGTGTCAGGATTTAATTTTTTAAGTTCTTGGATTTTAAGAGCATCTTGGGCTAGTGCTATTGTTACAGCTATATTTTTGTAACCTTTTTTGATAGCTAATTCGATTCCAGCTATTTGATCAATTTTAGCAGTTTCTGGTTCTAAGATATTATCTTTTCCTACTTGGTCAAATAATTCTGGAATAGGTTCAGTTTTAACAAGTCCTGAAACTCTTCCACCAATACCTTGAACTAATTCACTTTCAGTTACTATTAATGTTCCACAACCTTCACAGACCATTACTACACAGTCTATTACATTTTCTTCAACTAATGTGGACATAATTTCAGAAATTCCAAAAGAAAGGAAATCTTTCATTCTAAGTTTTCTATTTGGAGTACACATTCCAAAATCATCAATTCTGAATTGTATATTATCCCAGATAGATTCTTTAGTTATTTTTTCCATTCCTCTGTGATGGTGAAATAATGGGCAATAATCAAGTTTAGGTTCTGTAACATCAATTACGTTACCATCTTTGATGGTTATATTACTTAATCCGATTGCTTCAATAATATGTTCACTCATAATTTTATATTAGTTAGTCAATAGGTTAAAATTTACTATTTTGTATAATAATAGTTTTACTATGATGATTCGTATTATTGAGGATATCTTGATAATTGATTATATGGTGTTGTTGAAGATTAAATCCCTAGATAGGCTTGTGACAATTAAATTTACATGAGTTATTTCAATAAATTCTTTGGAATTTACAATGTCTGATGTAACTGTTTTAGTTTTTTGAATCATACACTATGTTTTTGTCCATAGATTTTTTATCTAACCATGTCATGAATTAATTCAATTAAATATGTATTGTTCATAATATAATATTAAAATAAGTAATTTTCGAAAAAAAGATAAAAATAAGAAAGAAAACTCTTTCTTATCTACATATATTGAATCTGGTCTGGAGTGTCGTTAGATGATTTGACTTTTTCAAGAGCTTCTTTGAAGTATTTGTTAGGTACATTTTCAGCATTGATATCATTTCTTAATGTTAACATTGCTGCTTCACGACATACTGCTTCAATATCTGCTCCAACATAACCTTCAGTTTGTTTAGCTAATTTTTCAAGATTTACATCATCAGCTAATGGCATATCATGAGTATGTACTTTAAATATAGATAATCTAGCTTCTTCATTTGGTAAATCCACTTTGATATGTCTGTCAAATCTTCCAGGCCTCATTAAACCAGCATCTAGTATGTCTGGCCTGTTTGTTGCAGCAATAATTGCAACGTCTTCAAGTTCTTCCATACCATCCATTTCAGTTAATAATTGATTTACAACTCTTTTAGTTACTCCACTGTCTGCATCGTTTGCGCTACGGCTACTTGCAATTGAGTCTATTTCATCAAAGAATATAACTGTAGGTGCTGTTTGTTTAGCTTTTCTAAAGACTTCTCTTACTCCTTGTTCGGATTCACCAACCCATTTAGAAAGTAATTCTGGACCTTTAATAGATATAAAGTTAGCTTCACTTTCACTAGCTACTGCTTTAGCTAGTAATGTTTTTCCAGTACCTGGGACTCCATAAAGTAAAGTTCCTTTAGGTGGTCTTACGCCAAATTTTTCGAATTTTTCAGGATATTTTAAAGGCCATTCAACAGCTTCTTTTAATTCTTGTTTAACATCATCAAGTCCACCAACATCATCCCATTTAACATCTGGTACTTGTACAAGTACTTCTCTTAATGCAGAAGGTTGTATCTCTTTTAGTGCTGATTTAAAATCATCAGATGTAACAATGATTTTTTTAAGAACTTCTTCTGGAATTTCTTCATCATTTTTAATTTCTGGAATGATTCTTCTAACAACTCTCATTGCAGCTTCTTTACATAATGATTCTAAGTCAGCCCCTACGAATCCATGGGTGGTGCTAGCTAGTTTATGTAAATCTATATTTTCTGCAAGTGGCATGTTTCTTGTATGAATTTCAAGAATTTCTTCTCTTTCTTCAGCATCTGGAACACCTATTTCAATTTCACGATCAAATCTTCCAGGCCTTCTTAATGCTTGGTCAAGAGAGTCTGGTCTGTTTGTTGCTCCAATAACTACGACTTGGCCTCTGGATTTAAGTCCATCCATTAAAGTTAAAAGTTGAGCTACAGTTCTTCTTTCAGTTTCTCCTTGAGTATCTTCTCTTTTTGGAGCAATTGCATCTAATTCATCAATAAATATGATTGATGGTGCATTTTCTTCTGCTTCTTCAAAGTATTCTCTTAAATTTTCTTCAGATCCACCTACATATTTACTCATTATCTCTGGCCCATTTATTGCAATAAAATGAGCATCACTTTCACTAGCTACTGCTTTAGCTAGTAATGTTTTACCTGTACCTGGAGGACCATGCATTAACACTCCTTTTGGAGGTGCAATTCCTAATTTATCAAAGAGTTCTGGTCTTTTAAGAGGGATTTCAATCATTTCCCTAACTTTTTTAACTTCATCTTTAAGACCACCTATATCTTCATAACTTACATCAACTAAGTTAGTTACACCTTCAATGTTAGATACATCTACTGGACTTTCATGTAATTCTACTTCGGTGTTTGGTCCAACTACAACAATTCCTGCAGGTTTGGTTGATACTACCGCAAATTTAATCTCTTGCATTGGTGAAAAATCCATGAAGTCATCAAATATGCTGTTAAATCCCATTCCCATACTAGGTCTAGTTCTAATTTGAGATCCAATAATATCTCCTTGAACCATTGCTTTTCCTTGGAATAATCCATTGACATTTCCTTGTACTCGAATATTGTTTTCAGTTGGTGCAAGGACAACTTTTTTAGCTTCAACAGCTTGTGCTTTTTTAATGGTTACTTCACCACCAATAGTTGCTCCTGAATTTTTACGGATTAATCCATCAATCCTAATGACTCCAAGCCCTATATCTGTCTGGGAAGGTAGAGCAATTGCTGCAGTTTTTTTATCTCCAATAATTTCGATAAGGTCTCTTTCATTGATACCAAGTTCAGTCATACTTTTAGGGTCTAATCTAGCAATCCCTTGACCAATTTCTCTTTGTGAAAGAGATTCAGCTACTTTTAAAGTAATTTCATTTTTTGCCATATTATCATCTCCTTTTTTAAATGGCGTATTATATAGTTTTAAAAACTATATTACTAGGATAAATTCCTTTAAATTCACTAAATAATAAAAATAATAAAATAAATTTCTGTTTGTCTTTTTTATGTTTCGTTTTCTGGAAACAATTATATATTAATATGTTCTAATATATAAAGGTTTCGGTTCAACTGTAAAATTTAAAATTTACTAAAACTTGTTTTTTTATAAAAAATAAGGTCATGTAATTATAATTTTTAATTGCATATTTTTAAAGAGTTAATTTAAAAAATTAAGAAAATTAATTCTTAATTTTAATATTATATTTATTATAATTGCTTTTTGAATTTAAAAATTAATTTCGTATATATTCAAACGAACTAATTTATCGTATAATTCCACCAAAACCAGTTAATAATGATTTAACATTTTCAATACTTTTTTTATAAAGTCCAGTAACTTCAAATGTTAAACTAACATTATCTTTTTCAATTTGGGGGCCTTGATAAACATCAGTGATTTTAACATCAATTATATTGTCCATATGGGATATCGTATTTAGTATAACATGTTTATCGACACGCACTGGGAAAACACAGCTTATTGATTCTGTTTTTTTATTTAGGTTTTCAACTTTCCAATTGTAAAGTTCATTATCACTTAAAACTTCAATATTTGCTACAACTAATTTTTTAGTTTTATTCCCATCTTTTAAAATAGCTGTGTCTTTATCAACTTTTTCTAAAATCCCTACATGAATTTTTCCAGAATAAATATGTTTTAAACCGATTTCTTTTCCTATAGATTGGTTTAATAAACTATGTTCATGATTTAATGAATTAATCGCTTTATCACTTCTACCTAATGCTCCTTTAATGTCTCCCATATTTTTGGTAGCTTTAATTGCTATATCAACAAATTTATCTTCTTGCTCTTCGTTGATAACATCCCTAAGTTCATTAACTGCACTTGCAAAGGTATTTCTTATTTTTGGACCATTATTATTCATAGATTGGATATAATAAGTTAAATATGGATTTTGTGCTACAATTCTTGCAATCATATCAATCATAAGATTGTAAATTGGACTTTCAAAATCTTCAGTTTCGCCTATGTCTACTTTTAATTTTTCCATAGCTGAAGCAGTTGAAATAAATGAGAAATGAGTTAATACTTGAACAATACTCATCATATAATCATGTTTTTTGGCAGTTGTTTCGATTATTCTCATATTTTTATTATCTAAATAATTATAAACTTTATCAAACCACTTTCCTTTTTTATCAGGAGTCAAAACAATTACTTGGTTATCTAATTCTGTTGTTCTGGGACCAAATATTGGATGTGTTGGGAGATATTCTACATCTTCATTTAATTCTTCTTTCATAGTTTTACTTGGTATTTCTTTAACAGATGTAACGTCAACCATTAATGATTCTTTTCTCATAAATGGTGCTATTTCACGAATAACACTAGGTGTATAATGAATTGGAACTGATACTATTACAACATTACACATTTCAGCTAATTGTGTGTTTGATTCAACATATTCAATATCTAATTCATTAGCTACATTTCTTCCTTTTTTATGGTCTCTGGCACTGATAATTACATCAAAATCATCCCTTAAAAAGTAGATAAGGGTTTTTCCTAAACCATCACTTCCACCTATTATTCCAACTTTCATTTTAATCATTAATAATTTAAGTTATCAGTTATATAAATAATTAAGATGTGAAAATATGAAAATTATAAAACAAGATAAAAAAGAAGGAATTGTAACATTAGTTCCAGAAACCCTTGATGATTTATGGCATTTATCTCATATTATAGAAGTTGGAGACAGTATATCTTCTAAAACTACTAGACGTATTCAAGATAATACTGGAGATAAATTAAGAAGTGATAGGGGAATTAAAAAAACATTCACATTAAGAATTGATGTTGAATCTATTGCATTTCATATTTTTACTGGAAAACTAAGACTTACAGGAGTAATTACAAAAGGTCCTGAAGATCTTATTCCTTTAGGTTCGTACCATACAGTTGAAGTTAAAATGAATACTCCAATTACTATTAAAAAAGACAAATGGGCGAAATGGGCTTTAAAAAGGCTCAATCAAGCTATTGAAGCTTCTAAAAAATTAGCTGCAATTATTGTTCTTCTTGAAGATGATACTGCTACTTTAGGTTTAATGAGGCAATTTGGTATTGAATATTATGGTCCAATTAAAGGGGCAGTTTCTGGAAAACGTATCGTTGATAAGAATCGTTCAAAAGCAATTGCTCAATTTTATGAAAAAGTCATAGAATCTATTGATAAGTTTAAGGATATTCAAAATATTGTAATAGCTGGCCCGGGATTTGTTAAGAATGATTTCTATGATTATATAAAAAATAAACATAAAGAGTTAGCTTCTAAAGCTATTATTGAAAGTACAGGTTCTGGAGGAAGAGTTGGTATTCATGAAGTTCTTAAAAAAGGAACAGTTGAAAAATTAACTGTAGAAAATAGGGTGGCCAGTGAAATGGTTGCTATTAATAAACTTCTTGAAGAAATTGGTAAAAATTCATCTAAAGTAGCTTATGGTGAAAAAGAAACTATCAATGCAATAAACCTTGGAGCAGTTAAACAATTATTGATATTAGATACAGCAATAGCAAATAATGATATGGGAAATCTAATGGATATGGTTGAGAATATGAATGGTGAAGTGATGGTTATTAGTAGCCAACATGAAGGTGGAGAGCAACTTAAAGCTTTAGGAAGTATGGCTGCTATTTTGAGATATGAAATAGCTTAATAAAATTATATATAACATTAATTATTATAACTTATAACTAAGAAGAATTTTTAATTTAACTGTGATTAATATGTTGTATACAGGGATGATTGATGCATTTATTATTGTATTTATTTTATCAGCAATAGGTTCACTAGCTTTAAATGCAATATTTCGATTTTTTGGTGGAAAAGGTTATTTGGGAAATTTATATCCTAATGTACGTGGAGGAATTCCTCGTGCTATAGGTTTAGTTCCATGGATTATATTGTGTTTCTTTTTCTTACCGGGATATAATACACTAGTTTTAATCATGGGTCTTTTTGCACTTGTTGATGATATTTTAGGAAGGACTCCTTCTCCAATCGGTATTGAATGGGGCCAACTTTCTAGAGGTATTGGAATGTTGTGTGTTATGATTGCAGGATTCTATGAAGGATTAGGATTATCTGCAGTTTTCATTGCATTATTAGTTCAACCAATTAATATATCTGATATGCAACCTGGATCAGCATGTATGGTTACAGTCATCATGTCTGTCATAACTATAATTTGTATGTTGATTGTTGGATCTCTTCCAGTTTCAGAATTGCCTGCAATTTACACTCCATTATTATTAATAATTGTTTGTATAGCATATTCTCCATTGGATTTTGCTGGAAAAATCATGTTGGGAGAAGTTGGAAATCATTCCTTTGCAGTGGCTTTAGGAATTTGTTTCTATCTAGTTGGAGGTTTATGGTGGTTAATTGGATTATCTATAGTTACTGTATGCCTTACAGCATTCGTTAGGAGAAGTACACTTAAAATATTCTTTAATCAAAGATTGGGTATTTTAAATCCTACATTTGGGGATTTCTTTATGGATGTTTTAACTGGAGGAGGATTAGGAGACTTATTCAGGAGAATTTTATTAAAAACTAATCAATATGAGGTAAAAAACCCATTTTTAATAAAATTAGGATTTAGAAGACTTCTTTATAATCCTTATTCTCCAACTCATGGTAGTCATAATCATGATAAATCATATAAATTAAGAATCGATGGAGGTTAGAATAGTTATGAAAGCATTAGTTATAATTACTGGTAGGGGCCTTGGTGGTGATGCAGTCATAGCAAATAATATAATTGAAGGTCTTGAAGCTAAAGGAATTCAATGTGAAATAGCTTTAGATGAATCTGCTCCAGGTTTATTATTTAAGAAAAAAGGTAGGACTTGGCACAAAATAAAAATTCCTCAAGCTGGAGGTCACGCAGCAACAAAAGCTACAGCTATTAAAGCAGCATTTAAAATGATATCTGCAACTTTTAAAGCAAGACGTCTTATTAAAAAATTAAATGCTGATTTTGTTGTAGGAGTTATTGGTGGTGGAGCTATTGTAGGTTCTGTTGGTGCTAAATTAGCTAGAAAACCTGCGGTTTCAATTGTTGCTACTCCATTAGATTCTAAAATATGCCCTAAATTTAATCAATCTTTTGCATTGCCTGAAATGTCATATTTATTACCTGAAAATCTTCCAAAAAATTTGGATAAAACATTATATCCTTTAAAAGAAGGTGTAGGTGACGGAAATCCTAATGTTGCACTTGAAAAATTAAAAGAATCTTCAAAATTTGATGAAAATAAAAAAACAATTTTATTCTCTTCTGGTTCTTCAATATTTAAAGGAATAATTGAAGGAGCTAATAATTTTTCAAAAATCACAGATGATTATAATATTTTATTAGTTGGTTTGCCTTTAAAAGAAGATTACTTAGATGAATTAGATGAAAATGTGATTTATTTAGGTTATATTGATTGGATGAATCATTTACTCACTTATCTTGATTTAGCTGTTTTAACTGATGATGGAGTATTGCTTGAAGAAACTTTAGCGTCAGAACTTCCAATTGTAACAGTAACTAAAGTTAAATGGGGAAGATATCATAATATGGCTGGTGTTTTTAAAGGTGCTATCATTGAATCTGATATTGATAATTTAAATGATAATATTTTCAAAGCATTTGATGAGTTTGATGAACTTAAAAAGAATGCTATTAAATATTCAAAAGATTCTTTAGAAGCTAAATCTAAACTAGCTCAAAGAATAATTGATGTGGTTAAATAGAAACTACAACCACATATTTTTTATAATTTTATAATTTGCATCTGTTGAAGGATGTATTTCAAGGAAATCACCATATTTATCTAATGGTGAATCTATTCTCATTAAATAAGATAAATATGCAACATCGCTTACAGAAGATGGTGAGATAGAATTTATTTTTTTAATTTTGTTCTGTTTTTTATCAAAGGATATTTTTGTATATCCAGTTTTTCCGTTTAATATATCCCAAAACATTCCAGGACCAGCTATTCCAGGAATTCCAATATTTGCTATGTCTTCATTTGAACAGTTATTTTTCTCATCTTCAACAAAACTTACTTCTGTATTCAAGCTTAATGTTTGAGGAATTGCACGATAGCTAATTTTATTTGGATAGTTTGCCATATTTCTTGCAGCTGTCATGCCTTCCATTCTAGCTACTGGTGTCAATTGATATCCTCCAGTAACATCTCCTGCAGCATATATATTATCTTTACTAGTTTCCATCATTTCATTAACTTTTATGGTATTATCAGAATTTAATTCAACAATGTCTTTAACAATTTCACTGTTAGGTGTTCTGCCTGTTGCAAAAAATGGAATTCCTTCTAATTCTTCATTTTTATCAGTAATAACTTTATTTTTATCACATTTTATAACATTAGTGTCTTCTATTAAATTTATTTTAGGAATTGCATGTTTAAAGATATAATCTTTAGTATCATTATCAATTTCTTTTAATGCTTTGGATCTTGCAATTATATTAACTTCACTTCCAAGAGTAGAATATATATTAGCTACTTCAACAGCAATTATTCCGCCACCAATAATATTTAATTTTTCAGGAATTTTGTCTATTTTTAAAATATCTTGGTTAGTTAAACCATATTCGCTACCGGGGATATCTGGAATAAATGATCGTGCTCCAGTAGCTATTAATAAATTATCCCAATTTAGACTTTCTCCATTTACTTCAACATGAGACTCGTTAATTTTAGCTTCACCATAAATAATATTATTTCCAACACTTTTATTTTCACTTTCGTTTAGTTTTCTGAGTTTCTTTTGAGTTTCAGTAATTTTTTCTACTATTTTTTCATAAGAAATATCAAGTTGACTTTTAATAAATCCATGATTATTAAATGTATTATTTGTCTCTATAAATTTAGTAATGTCAGTTAATGCACATATAACCATGCATCCTTCGTTTAAGCATGTTCCAGCTATATGGTTTTTTTCAATTAAAGTAACTTCTTCACCTAGCTTTCCAAGCTCTAATGACCCTAATCTGCCTGCAGGACCTGATCCAATAACTATATTTTTCATGTATACACCTTTTTATAGATAATTATATATAGTTTAATTTAGTATAGATAATATATTATTCTTTTGAATTAATTTAAGAAGAGGGAGAAAATTATGTGTATTGCAGCACCTGCAAAGGTTGTTGAAATCAACAAAGAAAAAGAAAGTTTGTTTGCAGACTTCGGAGGAGTAAGACAAGAAGCAAAAATTAATCTCTTACCTGATGTGAAGATTGGTGATTATGTTCTTATTCATGCGGGTTATGCAATAGAAAAATTATCTGAAGAAGCAGCTAAAGAATCTTTAGAAGCTTGGGAAGAACTTTTAGAAGTTCTTGAAGAAGAAGATAGAGAAATGGAAAAAGCTAAAATGGCTGATTTAAATCAATAGATTGATACTCTATTGACTCCTTTTATTTTTAAAAATTCATTTATAACTTCATTTTCTATTGGGTTTTCGGTAATTACTGTTAAAATAGGATTTTCTTCAAGCTCATTATCTTCTGCATAAGCTTGTCTTATATTTATGCCTTTTTTTGAAATTATTTTAGTTATTGCAGCTAAGATACCTTCATTTTGAGATCCTACTTCAATTTCAATAACTCCTAAGTTTAGGTTTTTAGCAATATTTTTTAGAAGTGTTCCTGCAGGTAAAACATTATTAAATATATTGTATAATTTTTCGTCATTCTGAATTACTTCAATTGTTGATTTTATCGCTCTTCTGTCAACATCTGCAGCATTAGCTAATGCTTTATCGCTTATTTTAAGATTACCACAATATATTTTCCCATCATCATTTAATGATAATCCTAATTCAATCATTTTTTCAGCTACTCTCATACGTGCTGGATATTTTTTGAATTTTTCATTAATATTTTCCCACATTTTAATCATTATTCCAACTTTTTGTACATTGATGTATTTTTTAGTTGAATATGATATATAAAAATTAGTATTTTAATAATAAGAAAATTAATTGTTAGTAAAATTAGTTTAAAAGTAGGCTAGATGGGATTCGAACCCATGACCTCCCGGTTATCAGCCGAGCGCGCTAACCAAGCTGTGCCACTAGCCTATGATATTATGTCGCTTGTATGTAAGCAACAATTATACTTATGGTTGTTACTATATATAACCTTTTCGGTTATACATAGTTTTTTTTAAGATTATTTGTTTAACATTTCATTAATAGAATCTGCCATAGCATGTCCTTGAACATCTATTTTTACTTTGTTAATTCCATCAACATTTTCTGCTGCAGTTTTTGCATCAGCAGCAATACGTACGATACTCATACAACCAGGATTTGTTGGTTTAATAGTTAATTTTGCTTCATCACCGTTAACAGTAATATCTTGTACAATACCCATTTCTACAATACTTACTCCCATGTGGGGATCATTAATTACAGAAACAGCATTTTTAATATCATTTACTAAATCTTCTGACATAATTGTTCTCCTAAAATTTTTTAGAACTTGTTTATATTATTTAAATTTGTTATATTTATAGATAGTTATTTGATTATACTGTTTGTTTAATAAGAAAATAAGTAAATTTAGACAATTAATTTCTATATTTTGATAAGCCTAAATTTTTCAATATCTTTTTTGATTTTAAAAGATTATAATTTAAATTTTAAAAAATAAAACTCTTTAATTGTTTTTTAGTCTGTGTTTTATTTTAACTCCAATTCCGTTTTGACATTGTTCCATTTCATGACCAGTTAATATAGCTTTTCCAACACCAACAACTTCATCATCTTTAACAACAACAACTTCATCATTTGGTATAATATTATGATCTGCTTTTCTAATTCCTGGAGCAAATACTGTATTTGTTTCTAAGTCAAAATCAATGTTGACAATATTAACACCTAAATCTTTTAAAAGTTCTCCTCCAGCTAAATTAAGTCTATATAATCCAGTATCTTTATTTAATAAAGCTAATTGTTTTCCATTTGAGATGATTTTTTTATGATATCTTCCTTTTGTTTTAACATTTTCTGGAATAAAATCGGCAGCTTTTGAGCCAAATTGGTAAACTGCAATAGATTTAAGTTCACTTAAAACTTTATCTCTACGATTTATTTTTTGATGATTTTTAAGTTCCATTCTTAAATTGTAAATGGAATCTGGGGAAGTTGGACGACCATCTTTACAGGTATATGTACATTCATCAAGATATTGTCTACAAACTTCTTCATATCCTCCATGGACATTAGCTACAACATTTTTACCTTTGACATATTTTGCAAGTAATTTTCCAGATTCATCAATTTCATCTTGAGACCATGAACCAGTAACTGCAACATCATATGATTGAATTGGAAAAGTGTTTTCTAATTCTCTTGGACAAATTCCAAAAGGAGAGGTTATTATAAGTTCCTGAAATGATCTTGTTACTTTTCTAAATTTTTGATGTGATTTAGAATTAGAATAAGGTTTTTTCATACTGCAGGGTAATAAAACAACTGTATCTCCAATTGGTTTCATTAATTCCATTCTTTGACGCCATCTCATAGCTTCTGGACGGTATAATGATTCTTCACTTGAACAAATTACTTTCATATTAATCTTCCTCAAATGGTTTAATTAATTCATCATTAAGTTCAATTAATCTTTTAATATTTTCTTCAGGTTCATCTATTTTTCTTTTCCATTTAGCAATATCAAAATCAATATCTACTTCTTTTGTTCCACTAAGTAAATTATCAGCATGTGCAACTATTTTTTCTTCAATTGTTTGTGGAATATATGATTTTTTAGGAAGTCCAAGTTTAATAGCTTCATCTTCACTAAGTCCTGCCCCAATATGTCTTTCTACTATATTTTGAACTTCTTTGGGATATCCATATTCTTTAACTATTTTAGCTCCTTCAACAGCATGATGTATTCCATGGGTTTTTGAACGACCTATATCGTGTAATAGTGCTCCTTGTTTAATAAGATCTTTATTTGCATTTTCAAAATTAGATGCAATAATCATAGCTTTTTTATAAACTGCTTTTGAGTGAGCTATTACATTTTCAGGTGTTTTTTCTTTTTTTAAAATTTCAATTTCCATGTTATCTTAAGCATCAACTTTTTTAGTAAATGATTTATAATTGCTTTCAACAGTTTTAATATCATCTTTTAGCTGTTTAATTAAATTGGTATTGTCAAAGAATTCTAATTCTTCACCACATTCTGGACAGATAAAATCATATTCTGTTGATTTTTCAAAGTCAAGTCTAATATGTCCTTGTGGACATACAAAGTACATGGTATCTTCTTCTTTTTCTAATTCTTCATTAAGCATTTTTAGATATTGTTCTGAATCATTTTTTATATGATTAATTACTTCTTGTTCTTCAAATTTCCAGGAATATGTGAACCATTGTGTTTCAGGATCTTTGCTTCTTTTATATGTAGCTAATCCTATATCATAAAGTTTATAAAGAATTTTTCTAACTATATTTAGTTTAATTCCAGTTTTTTCAGCAATTTCTTCGTCGGTTTCAACACCATCAATCAATGCTTGAACAATAGGTAAATTGCTTTCATCTTCTACAACATTTGTTAATAAGGACTTTACTAAGGGGTCATCTATCATCTAATTTCTCCTAAAAATGCTTTTCAAAAAATAATTAATATTAATAATCAATGATTTAGATTTGTATTTTCTAATATAAATATTATCTCTTTCTTATAATTACTGCAGGAGTGTGGGTTATAGAATCTAAAGCTTCTATTGTTACATTAGATTCGTCAGTTCCTAAAACAGATTTAACACTATGTATGGTGGACATTTCTGTAGCTAATGATTTTTGATAATCTTCAGCAATATTAGCTATTTTTAAACCTTCTTCAACACTAATATCTTCACTGCATCCTAAAGGAGTTGAACCCATATTTTCTCCTAATTGTCCTTTAACATAACCAAAAACTCCTTTGTTAGATTCAATGCCTTCAATAGCTATTGGTAATCCAGTAAAGTATTTTCCATTTTTTTTGTATGTTGCATCAGTATCAATAATCATTACACAAACATTTTTTCCAATTTCTTTTTTCAAATTTTCAGCTACTTTTTTGGGATTTTCCGGAAGTAAAGAAACACAGGTTCCGGGAGCATTACTTAAATCAATACCTGCTTCTGAAGCTGGTTTTAGTGCATGTTTCAAACCATATAATTGTAAAACTACTTCTTTATGCGCATAAGTTTCTTTGGGAAGTCTTCTTAAGTTTTTAATAGTTCTTTTTTTAATTCCTAAAATTGGTCCAAAAATATATCCCCATAGATATTTGCTCCAAATAGTTGTAAGAAATTTAGCTTTTAGTGATGGTTTATATTTTGATTCATCAATTAATCTTCCTTGTGAAACGGAAATTGGTGTTTCTGCTATTACTAAATAGTCTCCATTTTCCATAATTTCTTTTGCAGGATTAATTATTGAATTTAAATTTTCATTAGGTTTAATGTATCCTGTTTCAATAGGTATTACAATATATTCTCCATTTATCACGTGTTTTATGTCTTTTAAATTTTTGCTCATAAAATTCCTTCAACTATTTAATATAAATAATATATTGTATTTATTATTATTTAAGGTGATTTCAATGGAAAATTCTATAACCTATTTTGAAAAAGAAGGAGAAGATTATACTGATGAATTAATTTCTCTTGTTAAACAAAGATTGGATAAATCTGATGATATTAGGTATATTCTTATTGCATCAGCTTCTGGTGAATCTGCTTTAAAATTAGCTGAGGCTGTTGATGGTGATGCAGAAATAATTAATGTAAGTCATCATGCAGGATTTAGTGGACCTAATGAAATAGATATATCTGATGATATGATTGATAAACTTGAAGAGAAAGGTGTTGATACTTTTATTGGTTCACATGCGTTTAGTGGTGTGGGTCGTGGAATAACTAATAAATTAGGTGGTATTAATCCTCCAGATATTATAGCTGATACTCTTCGTATGTTTTCACATGGAGTAAAAGTAGCTGCAGAAATTTCTATCATGGCTGCAGATGCTGGTTTAATTCCTGTAGATGAAGAAATTATTGCTATTGGTGGTCGTGCACATGGTGTAGATACTGCACTTGTTTTAACACCAGCTAATATGACTAATGTTTTTGATTTAAATATTCATGAAATTATAGCTATGCCACGTCAATAGCTTTCTTTTTTTATTCTTTTTTTTTTAAAAAAATGGTGATGGTTATTGATTTAATTTAAGTTAAATCTATAATAAATTGTTAATTGGGTGTGATTCGATAGCTTCAGTACCAAGTTCTGCAGCTGCTTCTGCAATAAACATATCAGTTTGTGCAATAGCAGGGAAACAGATGGTTGCGTTATCAATAGGTCCAAATAAAACGAAGTCTCCACCAGCCATTACTTGGAGGATGTTTGCTCCAATATCACAAACAGTAAATGCAGTTTTGTTTCCACTTTCGTTTTTGTAGTCTCTTAACCAGTCCCATGCTGATGGGATGTTGTGAATACCAGATCCTACTGGGTATCCCCATTTAGATTTTTCTGCAAAAGTAGCACTACCTGCAATACCTGCTCCTTGTCCTAATGGAGTTACTGCAGTATCCATCATAAATTTAGTAATACCACAATCTTCTGCTACTTCAAGTAAACCTTTTTCATAAGATCCATCGTCTCCATCTTCCCACATTGCGATTTTTCCTTGAACAGTACTGTTCATTGGGTTGAATCCTAAGATAATGGAAGAGTCAATATCAGTTTCTTTAAGTGCTTCTAATTCTGATTTTTCTGCAGACATATTAATTGAATTGTAAATAGCTCTTTCAGTTAAACCAACTTCATTAGCATATCTTGCACCAGCTACTCTAGCATCACCAGAAGTAGAATCTATAAGGAATGGAAGATCGTAGTTATCTCCTACAAATTCGAGGTATTTTACAATTGCTTCTTCAGTTTGTCCGAAAACTTGAGCAATACAAGGATTTCCAGTTACATCAGACATTTCAATCATGTCAGTAAGTAATTTGTCAGCCCTGTCTTTATCAAAGTCACCAGTTAATTCATCATTAACGATGTTGTGTCCGCCGTAAAAGATAGTACCACATAATACTGTTGGGTATTCTCCAGGTTGACCACCCATTTTTACCCCAGCAAAGTCAAATACGGTTTGTTCTTTATCAAATTTAAACATTTAAATTACCTTATTTAATTTTTAATAATCTCAAAAGTACTTTGTTATTTATCAAATATTTTTTAACAAAATTACATTTTTCTGTAATAATTATTTAATAAAACTTCGGATATTATTTTAATTTAATAAAAATATCTTAATTTTATTAAATAATATTCAATAAAATTTATTTTTGAATTTAGTCTTTTCAATAATTTTTTGAGACTATTTGTTATTTTCATGTTTAATTATATATAAAAGTATTGTATCACTATTCATTTATTAGTTTTAATTTTTGTTAACTGTTTATTTTTATTTAATTTTTTTTATCTATTTTTCTTTTTTAATGATTTGATTGTTTTTCAATTTTATTAACTTAATAACTTTTTATTTTATTTTTTTTAAAAAATAGTGGTTATTTTAGGTATTTTAAAATAAGTTAATATTTAATCATGATTAATAATTAAAACTCTGTTAATTTTAGTAATATCTGATTTTAAAGTAGTTATATGAAATAGTTTAATTAATAAATTAAATTAATTTTATTATTTTATCTTAATAGTTGTTTTAGTTGGATATTTTTATTTTCAATAAATTAAACGTATTTTTTAGAATTTTTAGCTTTGAAATTATTATAAATAATATTGAAGTTAAAAAATAGATTATATTTTGATTACTTTTTGACAAGTAGTGGTATTTAAATATTAGTTGTTACAAAAATAGTTAACATATTTAAAGAGTATGTGGGGTTAATCCGTGAAATTTATAGATGATGCAATCAAAGAATCCGAACAAAGAATGGAAAAGAAAGCACCTGAAAAAATTTCCTCAGATATTGACAATGATTTAATAGAATTATTTAAACAAAATAAAACTAATATTTTTGTTGTTGGTGCTGGAGGAGCAGGTAATAATACTATTTCTAGATTGAATGAAATAGGTGTCGAAGGAGCTACAACAATTACTGTAAACACTGATGCTCAAGATTTATTTTATAGTCAATCTAGTAAAAAAATCCTCTTAGGAAAACAAACATGTGGAGGATTAGGTGCTGGAGGAGATCCTTCTGTTGGTGAAGAATGTGCTGAAGAAACAGAAGATGAAATCAGGGATGAACTTGAAGGTGCAGATATGGTATTTGTTACCTGTGGACTTGGTGGAGGAACAGGTACTGGTTCAGCTCCAATTATTGCTAAATTAGCTAAAAAAGCAGGAGCATTAACTGTTGCTGTAGCTACTATGCCTTTCTCAGCAGAAGGTATTAGAAGAAGAAATAATGCAGAAGAAGGTTTGGAAAAACTTAAAGCTGCTGCAGACACTGTGATTATTATTCCAAATGATAAATTATTAGAAGTAGCACCAAATCTTCCTTTGAATAAAGCATTTATGGTTTCTGATGAAATTTTAGGTAGGGCAGTTAAAGGAATTACAGAATTAATTACTAAAAGTGGTCTTGTAAGTTTAGACTTTGCAGATATTAGAAGTATCATGGGTAGTTCTGGTATGGCTATGATTGGTATGGGTGAATCTGATTCTGGAGACAGAGCATTAGAATCAGTACATGAAGCATTAAGCAGTCCATTATTAGATATTGATATTTCAAATGCTACTGGTGCATTAATTAATATTTGTGGTAGTTCAGATATGACTTTACATGAGTCAGAAAAAATTGTTCAAGTTGTTGCTGATAAATTAGATCCTGAAGCTAATATTATTTGGGGAGCTCAAATTGATGAAAGCTTAGAAAATACTATTAGGACTACTATTGTTGTTTCTGGTATTTCTGAATCTGATTCTGATAATGATGTTGATGATGATTTTGAAGAATCACAAGAAACTACATCTAATGAAGATCAATTAGATGATTTTATTGATGGAATATTTTAAATTCCAAATTTTCTTTTTTTTCATAGAAAACTTTATTAATTATTAAAACAAAAAATTATTTCATTACTATTATTTTATTATAATTCACTACTATAGGATTAAATTCTGTAGTTTTTTATTAAAAGGGTATTTATATGAATGTTCAAGAACGTTTTAATAAGACTATTAAAGATTGTAAAAGAGTATTGAAAGTATCAAGAAAACCAGATAAAGAAGAATATTTTGAATTTTCAAAAATTGTAGCAATTGGAATTGCTATTATTGGTGTTGTTGGTTTTGTAATAGTATTAATTGGTGAATTAATAGGATTATAAATATTGTTGCTACGAATTTAATCTTGAATTTATAATAAAATTTAATTTGTAATATTAATTTTTATTTCAAAATTTCATTTTTTTGAAAACTTTAAATACTATTATTGATATAGATATAGATATTATAAGAATCTAATTATTTCATGATTCGTTTCTTGTTTAATTATGTTTTTATAATAACTTTTAACTTAACTATATGATTTTATTAACTTAAAAATAGGTGATTTTTTCATGGGAGATGCTAATAGTTCCATATATGCTCTTAAAACTTCTGCAGGCCAAGAAAGAAATGTTGCTAGACTTTTAGCTCACAAAGCTATTAGTGTTGAAGGCATTGGTATTTCTGCAATTCTTGTCCCAGAATCTTTAAAAGGATACATATTAGTAGAATCTTCAACAAAAATAGATTTAAGGAATCCAGATCTTAAAGTACCTCATTTAAGAGGGGTTGTGGAAGGTAAACATGGAATTACCTTTGAAGAAACTAAAAGATTCTTGAAACCTGAACCTATCATTTCTTCTATTCAAAAAGGAAGTGTTGTTGAACTTATTTCTGGTCCATTTAAAGGAGAAAGAGCAAAAGTGGTTCGTATTGATGAATCACGTGAAGAAGTAGTTCTAGAGTTAATAGAAGCAGCAGTACCTATTCCGGTTACTGTAAAAGCTGATCAAATTAGAATTATTCAAAAGGAGGCTGACTGATGGCTAAAGATACAGTTGAAATTCTTATCGAAGGCGGAAGCGCAACTCCTGGACCTCCATTAGGCCCAGCATTAGGACCTTTCGGTATTAACATGATGCAAGTAGTTGAAGAGATTAATAATAAAAGTGCAGACTTTGCAGGAATGAAAGTACCTGTTAAAGTTAGTATTGATAGAGATACTAAAGAATTTGAAATCGAAATTGGTACTCCTCCAACTACTTCTCTCATTATGGAAGAACTCGGCATTGAAAAAGCTTCTCATGAGCCAGGTGCAGATATTGTAGCTGATTTACCTATTGACAAAGCTTTAAAAATAGCTAGAATGAAATTTGATTCATTATTAGCTAATGATTATAAAGCAGGTGTCAAAGAGGTAATGGGAACCTGTGTAAGTATGGGACTTTCTGTTGATGGTAAAGACCCAAGAGAAGCACAAAAAGATGTTGATGCAGGAAAATATGATGATGTTTTAGTTGAATAAACATTGTCTATTCAAAATTTAAAATTTAAACTTATAAAACAGTGTATATGATGTTATAATTGCGATTATAATTGATATACTGTTTAATTCATGCAATCGAAGAAGAATTTTTTCTTGATCGATTACTCATGAAACCAAAATAATAAACTAATCCAATGAACACTTATTTGTTCATGGGGGATAATATGACACAAGAAGTATTAGAAGCGGTGAAGGAGGCAAAAGAACAATCAAAGCCGAGAAACTTCACACAGTCTGTGGATATGATTATTAATATTCGCGACTTAGATGTCAAAAAACCAGAAAATAGGTTTAATGAGGAAGTTACTCTTCCTAACGGCCGTGGTAAAGATGTTAAAATCGGAGTCATAGCTGATGGGGAACTTATTGTTCAAGCTAAAGATGCTGGTGTCGCTCTTGTGATTAATAAAGCGGATTTAGAAGAGTTAGGAAAAGACAGGAAAGCAGCTAAAAAAGCAGCAAATTCTGTTGATTTCTTTATAGCTCAAGCTGATATGATGCCACTTGTTGGTAGATTTTTAGGTCCAATTCTTGGTCCTCGTAATAAAATGCCAAAACCAGTGCCAGCTAGTATCAAATTAAGTCCTCTCTTAGAAAGATTACAAAGCACAGTTAAAGTTGGTATCAAACAACAACCTGCTATTCAGATTATTGTTGGAAGCCAAGACATGTCAGATGAAGATTTAGCTGAAAATATTGAAACTGTTCTTACAGTCTTAGACCGCCATTTAGATAAAGGAAGAAATCAAATTAAATCCATGTTTATTAAAACAACTATGGGTCCAATAGTGAGGGTGATCTAATGGCTCATGTTGCTGAATGGAAAAAAGAAGAAGTTAATGAGCTTAAAGATCTTATTGATAAATATGATGTTATTGGGATTGTTGATTTATTAAACATTCCAGCAAAACAGCTTCAAGAAATGAGGAAATCTCTTCATAATAAAGCTGTAATCAGAATGTCAAAAAAGAATCTTATTGATTTAGCTCTCGAAGATTGTAATGCTAATAAAAACAACATTGTTGATTTATCCGAACACATGGAAGGTCAAGTTGCAGTTATCGCAACTGAAATGAATCCTTTTAAATTGTATAAAATATTAGAAGATAGTAAAACTTCAGCTCCTGCTAAACCAGGATCTATTGCTACTGATGATATTATTATACCTGAAGGAGACACTGGTTTTGAACCAGGTCCATTCCTTGGTGAATTACAACAAGTTGGAATTCCAGCTAAAATTGATAAAGGTAAAATTGTTGTTTCTAAAGAAACTGTTCTTGTAGAAGCAGGTGAAGAAGTATCTGCTGCTGTTGCAAGTACTTTATCAAGAATGGATATTAATCCTATGGAAGTTGGAATCGATTTAAGAGCAGTATATGAAGATGAATCAATTTATACTTCAGACGTACTCGCAATCGACGAAGAACAAACTTTAGCAGATATCCAAGGTGCATTCAGAAATGCATTCAACTTGTCTGTTAATGCAGCTATTCCTACAGAGGAAACTATTTCCACAATCATTACTCTTGCATACACCAGAGCAATCAATGTTGGTGTTGATGCAGCAATAATGACTTCTGAAACCTCTGAAACAATTATTGGTCTTGCACAAGCTAAAATGTTAGCTTTAGCATCAGAAGTATCTGATACTGAGGGTGCTTTAGATGATGAATTAGCTGATAAACTTTCTAATGTAGCAGTTGCAGCAGCTCCTGTTATTGAAGAAACTGTTGAAGAAGAAGAGGAAGAAGAGGAAGAAGAAGCTGAAGAAGAAGTAGCAGCTGGGTTAGGGGCTCTCTTCGGTTAAAATAATTAATTAAAATTTTTTATTATTTACAAACCTTACAAAATTATTAGATTATAAACTAATGGTGATAACATGGAATATATATATGCGGCAATGATTTTGCACAGTGCAGATAAAGATATTAACGAAGAAAATGTTAAAAGTATTATAGAGGCAGCAGGAATTGAAGCTGATGATGCTAGGATTAAAGCATTAATCGCAGCTTTAGAAGATGTTGACATTGATGAAGCAATGGAAACTACTGCAATGGCAGCAGCTCCTGCAGCAGCAGCTCCAGCAGCAGCTGAAGCAGCTGTAGAAGAAGAGGAAGAAGAGGAAGATGAAGAAGAAGCAGAAGAAGAAGCAGCTGCAGGTTTAGGTGCTTTATTCGGATAGATTTTTCTATCTTTTTCTTTTCTTTTTTTAAACAACTATTTTTATTTATTAAGCTTTATTTTTACTTAGATTTCATTAATTCTAGTTTTTAACAGATTATTTTTTAAAATTTTTCTAAAAATATATTTATTATATTAAAAATAAATATTACATTATAATAAATAGATTTTTTAAAATTGATTGAAATGCTAGAAATATTCAATAAACTTGGTTATAAAAAACAAACATGTAAAACTTGTGGACATGAATTTTACGCACAAGTTGACAGGGATACTTGTGGGGATGCTCCATGTGATGAATATGAATTTATTGGAAACCCTGCAACTGATAAACCTTATACTTTATATGAAATTCAACAAGTTTTCAGAGAATTTTTAGAAAAAGAAGGACATACTCCTATTAAACGTTATCCAATTTTAGCTAAAAGGTGGAGAGATGATGTATTTTTAGTTGGAGCTTCAATATTTTGTTTCCAACCATGGGTAACTTCAGGTATGGTTAAACCACCAGCTAACCCATTAGAAATAGAACAACCTTCAGTTCGTTTAAACGATGTAGATAATGTTGGAAGAACTGGTAGACACATGACTTGTTTTACAATGGGATCTCATACGGTAATAAATACTGAGGATAATTTTGTTTATTGGGAAGATGAGACAATAAGACTTTGCCATGAATTCTTTAAATATATAGGAATTAATACCGAAGAAATATGCTTCATTAAATCTTGGTGGAGTGGTGGAGGTAATGAAGGACCTTGTTATGAAGTTTGTGTTCGTGGTGTGGAATTAGCTACTTTAGTTTTCATCCAATATAAAACATTAGACGATGGTGAAAAAGAAGAAATCCCAATTAAAGTTGTAGATACTGGTTATGGTTTGGAAAGAATTGCTTGGATTTCTCAAGGAACTCCTACTGCTTACGATGCATGTTTCGCTCCAGTAGTTGATAAATTAAAAGATTTAACTAATGTTAAAGTCAACACTGATATTTTGGCACGTAATGCTCAAATAGCTGGTATGATGGATATTGAAGATATTGGTGATATTAAAGAACTTCGTCAACAGGTAGCTAATAGTTTAGGCATTACTTTAGATGAACTTTTAGAATCTGCAGAACCGATGGAAGCAATTTATATTATTGCTGATCATACTCGTTGTCTTGCTTTCATGTTAGCTGATGGTATTATTCCTTCAAATGTAAAAGAAGGTTACTTAGCTCGTTTAGTTTTAAGAAGAACTATTCGTTTTATGAAAGAATTAAACATGACAGAATCCTTGGAGGATGTTATGGGAATTCAGCTTAAATTTTTAACTAAATTCTATCCTGAAATTGAAGATTCTAAAGAACATATTATGAACATCATATCTCTTGAAGAGGAAAGATATCAATCTACTATTAAAAAAGGAACTAGTATTGTTAAACGATCCATTAAAAGACTTAAAAAAGAAGGTGAAACTGAAATGCCTTTAGACATGTTAATGGATTTATATGATGCTCATGGAATTCCTCCTGAAACTGTTGTTGAAATAGCTGGAGATAATTTCACAGTCAATGTTCCAGATAATTTCTTTACTCTTGTAGCTGGAGCTCATGAAAAAGATACTACTAATAAAAAGAAATCTTTTGAAATAGATTATCCTGAAACTGATTTATTATTCTATAAAGATTTTAATCAAAAAGAATTTGAAGCAAAAGTTTTAGGTGTTGTTAATAAAGATGGTAAAAACACATTAGTATTTGATAAAACTATAGTTTATCCCGAAGGTGGTGGACAACCTTCTGATGTAGGTACTATTTCTATCGATGGTAACTTGCTTAATATTGTTTATGCTGAAAAAGTTAACAATGTTGTTTTACATCATATAGATGAAGACATTGATTTAGACCAATTTGTTGGTAAAAAAGTTGAAGGTGAAATTGATTGGCAAAGAAGAATTACTTTAGCTCGCCATCACTCAGCAACTCATTTAATAGTGGCGGCAGCCCGTAAAATTTTAGGTGAACATATTTGGCAAGCTGGTGCTCAAAAAGGAGTAAGTAGATCCCGTATAGATTTATCTCATTATAAACGTATTTCTCAACAGGAACTTAATGAAATTGAAAAATTAGCTAATGAATATGTAATGGATAATATAGAATTAGATATTAAATTCCATACAAGAGATGAAGCTGAATCATTATATGGATTTAAACTTTATCAGGGAGGTATTGTTCCAGGTAAATCAATCCGTGTAGTTAAAATACCAGGTATTGATGTTCAAGCTTGTGCAGGTACGCATGTCTTAAGAACAGGGGATATTGGTCCAATTAAAATTAATAAAACTGAAAGAGTTCAGGATGGTGTTGAAAGGATTGATTTCTCAGCAGGTATTGCTGCAGTTGAATCTATTCAAAATGAAAATAAATTACTTCGTGAAAGTTCTGGAATCTTTAAAGTAGATAATGATCAACTTCCAAAAACTTGTGATAGATTTTTCATGGAATGGAAATCACAGAAAAATGAAATTGATAAATTAAAATCACAGATAGCTAGTTTAAAAATGAATTCATTAACTGATGATGTTACTGAAATTAATGGTCTTAAAGTTATTAAACAGTTAATCGATGCTGATTTCAAAGAACTTCAAAAAATTGCAACTGACTTTACAGATAATAACAAGGCAGATGTTGTTTTAATGGGTAATAACGAAGGTAAAATCGTTGGAGCTGCTTCTCAAAAAGCTATTGACTGTGATATTAAAGTAAATGAGATAATTAAAAAAGCCGCAAGTGTTCTTGGCGGTGGCGGTGGAGGTCGTTTAACTCTTGCTCAAGGAGCAGGTCCTCAACATGAAAACATGGAAGAAGCATTAAATGTTGCTATGGGTCTTATTTAATTTATAAGACCTTTAACAATATATTTCATGTTAAAATTAGAAATTGAGATAATATGTTTGATATTCATTTAGTATTATTATTAATAGGATTTTTACTTTTAGTCTGTGTATTGTTAAGTAAATTCACAGCTAAAATTGGTGTTCCTGCATTATTGATTTTTTTAATTGTAGGTTTAATATTAGACACTAATTCAGTTATTTCATCAACAATAACTAATTATAGTTTGATTCAATCGATAAGTATATTTGCCCTGATTATTATCATGTTTTCGGGAGGTTTGGATACTGAATTAGTTAATATTAAAAGAGTAACTTGGGAAGGAATTTCGTTATCTACGGTTGGAGTTTTGATTACTGCAATGGTTGTAGGAATATTAGTTCACATATTATTTGGGTTAGGATGGTTAGATTCATTCTTAATAGGTTCAATTATATCTTCTACAGATGCAGCAGCAGTGTTTTCAATTTTTAAAACGCAAAAACTTCGTATTAAAGATAATTTGGATCATATGCTTGAATTGGAAAGTGCTACAAATGATCCTATGGCATATATTTTAGTAACATCTGTACTTTATTTAATTGTTCATCCTGAAACATCTATTGTATTATTAGTGCTTAATTTCTTTAAATCATTAATTTTAGGTATAATAATAGGTTTAATATTAGGTAAAGGATTTTCAAAATTACTTTCAAGAATTAAATTAAGTGTTGAAGGATTATATCCAGTATTACTATTATCTGCAGCTATTCTTTCATTTGCAGTCGCAGAAGTTATTGGTGGAAATGGATTTTTATCAGTATATCTCGCAGCAGTAATTATTGGTAATTGTAAAATTAAATATAAATATACTCAATTATCCTTTTTTGAAGGGATTGCATGGATTATGCAGATTGTAATGTTTGTATTGCTTGGTGCATTTTCATCAATAAAAGAACTCATACCAGTATTTATTCCTGCAATATTAATTGCATTGATTTTAACATTTGTGGCAAGACCAATTGCAGTATATATATCACTGGCTCCATTTGACATAGACCGCCCATCAAAAGCATTTATTTCATGGGCTGGAATTAAAGGAGCAGTACCTATTGTATTTGCATTTTATCCATTGGTTTATGATATTTTCAATGCTCAAATGATGTTTGATATTGTAATGGTTGTTACTTGTATATCTGTATTGGTACAAGGATCTACTCTTAAATTTATGGCTGGACGTCTTAAAGTATTAAAAGAGGATTAATAAAATGAATTATGATGTAGTTATAGCACGTTATGGTGAAATAGGTTTAAAAAGTTCAAAAGTAAGGGCACGTTTTGAACGTAAATTAGTTAAAAATATTAAAGCAGCTATTGACTGTGAAGTTGATAGAAATCAGGGGAGAATATATATTTTCCCAAAAAATTATGATGATTGTTTAGAAAATTTAAGTAATGTATTTGGTGTTGTATCATATTCTCCTGCTGTTTCAACTTATGGAAATTATGAAGATATTGAAAAAACGTTAAATGAATATGTTGATAATCTTGTTGAAGAAGGTTTTATAGGTGAAAATACAAGATTTGCAATAAAATGCAGGAGAGTTGGAAACCATGATTTCACATCTCAAGAAATGGCTGCATTTTGTGGTTCTGTAGTTGTTAAAAAAGTAGGTTGTCCTGTTGATTTAACAAATCCTGAACTCAAAATCTATGTTGAAGTAAGAGATGATGAGGCATTTATTTATCATGAAAAAATTGATGGTCCTGGAGGTCTTCCTTTAGGAACACAAGGAAAAGTCGTTGTTTTAGTATCAAGTGGTATTGATTCTCCTGTAGCAACTTATCTTATGATGAAAAGAGGTTGTGAAGTTATAGCTCTTCATTGTGACAATTCTCCATTTACTGGACCAAAAGTTCATGAAAACTTTGATAAAATAATTAATCAACTTCAAACTTATGCAAAAGGCGTTCCTATTACTAAAAAAGTTGTTAAATATGGGGAATATTTACAACAAGCTAAAGATAAAGCTCCTGAGAAAATGACATGTGTGTTATGTAAATCTGGAATGTATCAAATAGCTGAAAAATTAGCTCATAAATATGGGGCTTTAGCTATTGTGGATGGGAGTAGTGTTGGTCAAGTTGCTTCCCAAACATTATCTAATATATTAGCTACTCGTCATGGGGTAGATATGCCTATTTTAAGTCCATTAATAGGATTGGATAAATTAGAAATTACTAGGATTGCTGAAGACATTGGAACTTTTGAAATTTCAAAATTAGATGATGGTGGATGTCATGCAGTTCCAAGATATCCTGAAACAAAAGCAGATGTTGAGAGAGTTGAACAGGCTTGTGAAGATATGAATCAAAAAGAAGCTATTGAAAAAGCTTTTAATTCTATTGACTAATTTTTTCTTTTATTTTTTTTAAAGTTTCATGTAATCTATTTTTTACTTTTAAAATTATTTGATAACTATTAAATATACCTTTATAACATAGTATAAATCATATTCAAAATTTATTTAACTTTAATAAAGTTATTTTGAATTTATGGATATATGTTTTTCTAGTTTGAATCTAGTTTAACTCATTAAAATGGGGGATTCGATAAATATAAAGGGTTAAAGAGGTTTAATGTATTAATTAATTTTTAAATAATTTAAAATTTTCAAAAAATAAAAAAATGGAGGTTTATGATGGATAAGAAAATTTTAATGATTTTTATCATAGCTATCATTGCATTGTCTATGTCTAATGTAAATGCGGCAGATAGTAATGGGATAGTTATGAATTCATCTGATGCTGTTAGTATTGGTGAAGATGTGGCTGTCGATGATGATTCATTTGCTAATCAAGTAACTTCAGATGGTTTTCAGGTAGTTGGCGATTCTTCATCGGATGGTGTGTGGGTAGCAACTACTGGTGATGATATAAATGAGGGTAGTGAGGTTAATCCTGTAGCTACTATTGCTAAGGCTATTGAACTTGCTGGTGATGGTTATACTATTCATATTGCAGATGGTACTTATGTAAATAGTGCTGTTTTAACTATTTCTAAAAATTTAACTTTTGTAGGTGGTGCTAATACAATAATTGATGGTAATGCTTTAAGAATTATGGAAGTAACTGCTAATACGGCTGTTGTGTTAAATAACTTGTCTTTCACAAATGGTAAGGCGGCTTATGCAGGAGCTATATTAAATAATGGTAATTTAACTATTTTAAATTCTGAATTTTATTCAAACAAAGCTACTGGTAGTAGTGGAACTATTATTACTAGCAATAATGCTTTAACTATTATTAAGTCTAAATTTACTCAAAATTCTGCAGCTCGTGGTGTTTTAAATAATCAAAATGCAGCAATTGCAATTATTGATGCATCTGAATTTTATAATAATGATATGACTTCATTTTCTAATTCTTATGGTATAATTTACACTGCGGGATCAATTACAAACATTTCTAATTCTGCATTTAGAAATAATTCTGTTAAATATGGTGGAGCTATTTATGCTACTAAATCATCCAGTGCACCTGTGGGTAATGTTGAAATAGTTAACACTACTTTTGAAAATAATAATGCAAATTCTGGTCAAGGTGGTGCAATATTTGTTTCTGGTGGTGAATGTATAGTAAAAGAATCTAAATTTATTAATAATGCTGCAGTTGCTGGAAAATATTCTGGTGGTGAAGGTGGAGCAATTTATGTTTCACTAAATGGTGCTGTTAATGTTACAGATTCTATTTTTAAAAATAATACTGCTAAAGCTGGTGCAGCATTATACTCAAGAGCTAGTGTTGCTTCATACGTATCTTATTCAGTTTTATTAAACAATATTGCTGAAGATAATTATGTAGTATCTATATTAGATACAGTATCTGGATCAGTCAATGTTAATTATAATTGGTGGGGAACTAACTCTCCTAAGAATTTAGTACCTTCTATGATAACTTTAAATACTTGGGTAATTATGAGTGTAGATCCAACTGTTATAAATGATGCTGTTGTTGGTGATGTAAAAACAATATCTGTTAATTTCAATAAATATTCAAATTATGGAACTATCGCTGATTTGTCAAGAGCTCTTCCAACTATTGATGTTGTTTTTACTGCTATTAAGGGCACTTTACAAAATAATAATGTTTCAACTATTGGTGGTGTTGCTACTGTTGAGTATACTGTAAATGGTAATGATCAAATCACTGTTAAATCAGGTAATGAAACTATTGGGATTTCTGTTTCTGTTAAAGAACTAACTAATGTTGTAACTAATAAAACATTCTTTGGTTTCTTTGATAATAATGGGAACTTATTAAGTTCAGTTTCATTTGCTGAATTAATATTTGAAGGTGAATTCTCAAATCTTGGTGTTAATACTATTACTATTCCAAGAACTATGACTATCACAGGTAATAATTCTGTTTTAAAAGATATGGCATTTAGTATTGAAGGACCTAATGTTATTTTAAATAATTTGAAATTTGATGTTTCTAGTTATATTGAAGGTACTGATGGTGCTATTATTAAGGCTATTGCTTCTGATATTACTGTAAACAACATAACTATTAATTATGATGCTGTAGATGGTTCTAATAATGCATTTGCAGTTTATGCTACTGGTGCAGATAACTTTAAATTATTAAATAGTACAATTACTTTTATAGGTCATAATGTTGCAGGTAAAGTATTTGCTCAAGCTGTTAAAATTGAAAAAAGTAATAAAGCTATTATTGATAATAATGTAATCCATGCATTTTTACCAGCTATTGATTGTGATTGGAATCATTGGGGTTCAATGGATACTGATTTAGTATTTGCAATTGGTGTTCAATCTTCTAGCGATGTTAAAATCATTAATAATATAGTGAGTGCTGAAGTTAATGCAAGAGGAACAAGTGCATCCAGCCCTACTTTTGATGCTATTATTGCACATACTGCTAATAATTTACTTGTATCAAACAATACTGTAAATCATAAAGATTTAATAACTCCTTCTGGAACTACTAATTATCTTTATGCAATTGATTTATATGAATCTAACAATGTAACTGTTGAATATAATACAGTATCACTTGATACAAATGGTGGTAAGGAAGCTGCAGGTGCAGCTTATGCTATTCAAGCTACTGGACCTTACACTGGTTTAAAAATCCTTAAAAATAATTTAACCACTAAATCTAATGGTCCTAATTTAGGAATATATTCACAAAACTATTATGGTGCTACTGATATTACTGTTATTGGTAATTGGATAAATGTAACTGGTTTTGCAGGAACTGGTAGTTATGCACTTGTATCTGGTATGGAATTCCAGGATACTGTTGCTAAAGCATATGATAATATTATTTATGTTCATAATACAAACAGTTTTAACGAAGCTAATAATATTGCTGGAATAACTTATGTTCAATCAACTTCCGGTGACCATACATTTGATATTCAAAATAACACTATTTATTCTGAAGGTCAATATGCAATATTAATAAATGCAGCTAAAGACTCACAGATAATTGGAAACGCTTTATATGCACATGAATTAAAAGGTAATGATGCAGCAATAATCAAATCAGGGACTAATAATGTTATTAAAAATAACAAGCCTGTTGTATATGTTTCAGACATTTTAATTGATGTTGATACTGTATGGATAGGTAATGATGCAATTATTGGTGTAACTCTTAATTCTACTGCAACTGGTAGTGTAGATATAATTGTTAATGGTAAAGCTTATACTGTCAACTTAACTGATGGTAAAGCTACTTTAAAAATATCTGATGTTGTTGCTGGAGTTAACACTGTTGTTGTAAATTATGCGGGTGATGATAAATTCGCTGGAGCAACTAATAGTACTACATTCAAAGTATTGGATGGTATTGTAACTAATGGAACTTTCTTTGATTACTTTATTGATGGAACTTTAGCTGATTATGTTCCTGAAGGAGCCACTTTAGATTTTAGAGGTAAATTCTATAGTCATGATGATGTTAAATTTGATTTAGCTATTAATAAACCTATTAATATGATTTCAACTACTAATGATGCATTTATTGATTTAAACACTACTGCAGGTAGTTTACTTGGTGAAAATCCAGGAGCATGTTTCACAATAAATAATGGTGGTTCTGGATCTAATGTAACTGGTATTATATTCCATAATACTCAAGTTTGGATTTATGATGCTCATAATGTAGTTTTAGATAATATTAGTGTAATTGTAGAAGATCATAGAGTTGGTTCTGGTGTTGGAACTACTGCTATACGTCATGGATCTACTAATGTAACCATTAAAAATAGTTATATCTACACCAGTAATAATGGTGGATCTAGTAGTATTGTTTTAACTCATGTTCAAAATTGTACTGTTGAAAATAACACTATTGTTGGTGAAGGTAATGTTGGTAATTTACTTTACTTAAATACCTTTAACGATGCAGGATGCGATTTAAGTAATGATTATAATAAAATTATTAACAACAGAATTACTGGTCCAAGTCCAGCTCAAGGAATTTGTTATGGTATTGGAATTAATGGTAATAATAATTTAATTGCTGGAAATGTAATTAATTATGCTGGATCAGGTATTGTTCCTGCATATGGAGCTTCTCCAAATAATAACACTTACCGTGATAATGTTTTAATAGGTGGAGCTAGTATGAGTGTTGCTGCTAATTCAATTGCTTATAATAACTCTGTTTCAGGTTCTTTAAGTATTGGTTCTGGTTCAGTTGCTTATAACAACACTGCAAAATCTATAAGTGTAAGTTCTAATTCTATTGTTTATGATAGTATTGCAACTGGTAGTTTATCTGTTCAAGCAGGTGCAAAAATAACTAATGTTGCTGCTGATTCTTTAAATGTTAATGGTAAAAATACAATTATTGAAAATGTAATTATTAAAGGTGCTGGAACTATTAAAACAGCTGCAAGTAACACTACTTTAATTAATTCTACCTTTGGTGATGTACTTACCATTCAAAGTGATTCAAATACTATTAAATATAACAATATAGTTCTTAATGATGAAGAATATGCTATTTTAGCAACTGGTAAAACTAATGTTATTACTGATAATTATTTAATAGCTGGAGATAAACTTGGTGATTCTGCAGTTAACTCAACTCAAGAAACTAATACTGTAAAAGACAATTTACCTGGTGCAATCGTTTATGTTACTATTAATACGACAAATGTATTTGAAGGTAATGATGTAATAATCAATGTAGCTATTAATTCAACAAGCACTTTAACTGGAACTTTCACAGTTAGAATTAATAATAAAGATTATGTTCTTTCATTTGTTGATTCAAAAGCTAGTGTAACTGTTTCTGGTTTATCTGATGGTAACTATGATGTTGAAGTAGTGTCTAGTAATAAAGCATATACATTAGTTAATGCTACTTCTAAAGTTTCAGTTTATGGAAATGTTGTAACTAATGAAACATTCTTTATCTACTTTGATGAAGATGGTGTATTAAGAAATGAAGTTCCTTTCAATGAATTAATCTTTAAAGGTGAATTCTCTAATCTTGTAGGAGTTATTTCTATTGATAAAGCACTTAAAATCACTGGAGATAATGCTATATTAAGAAACATTGCATTTGCTATTCTTTCAGATAATGTTGCATTAGATAATATGGCTTTAATTTCAAATGTAAGTAACGAAACTAATGGTGGAGCACTTATTTTAGTAGCTGGAAATAATGTAAATATTACTAATATGGATATTAATTACGTTATTAAACAAAGTGTTGATGCTATTGTAATTAATGCAAATACTGTTTCAAATTTAAATGTTGTTAACAATAATATTTTCCTTGAAGCAACTCCTGCATCTGATTCACTTACAGTATCAGCTATTAATTTAGAAAGTGTATCTAATTCACTTATTAGTGGAAATAAAATTACTGCAATTTTACCTTATTTATATGCATCTAATTATGATTCTAAGTACTTTATGATGGGTATAAATACTGTAAATCCAGTAAGAATGAAAGAATGTACAAATGTAACATTTTCTAAAAATAATGTAAATACTACAGCTAATGATGTAAGTGCTAGTTTCCCTACTTTACAATGTATGTTTATTGTAGGATCTAATGATTGTATAATTGATGGAAATACATTCTCTATGATTGATTCAATTACTCCAAAAGGCACTAGTAATTACCTCTATGGAATTAATGTAGGGTACAATAAAAACTTAATAATTTCAAATAATGACTTTAAAATGTCTACTGCTGGAGGTAAAGATGCAGCAGGTACTGCATATGCAATACAAGGAGTAGAATGTGAAATATATATAACTGGAAATAATATAACTAGTGTAAGTAATGGTCCTAACTTAGGAATTTACTTTGCAAGTATGAGTGGAGGAAGTTCTGAGCTTTACATTGCAGATAATTTCATAAATGTGACAGGTTTGGCTAGCAGTAGTGGTAGTTGGGCTTTAGTTTCAGGTATTGAAATACAAAATGGTAATGCAAAAATATATAATAATACTATTTACACTTATAATGTAGGAGATTACGACCCTGCAGCTTATATGTATGGTATTAGTTATGCTCAATTCATGTACGGAGACCGTTCATTTGATGTACGTAACAATTTCATATATGTTGATGGACATTATGCAGTTTCATTTATAAATGCAGATAACTGTAATGTAACTGACAATATTTTAATCACTCGTGATTTAGGTGGAGATGACGCTGTTGAAATCAAAGCTGGATCTGGTAATGTAGTTGAAAATAACTATCCAAGAAGTTCTGATTTAATATTTAACATTACTATTGAAGATTTAGGAAAAGTTTTAATTGATGTTACAATTGATGGAAAAGCTACTGGTAATATTACTATTATTGTAGATGGAGATAAATACACAGTTGCTATTGTTAATGGTTCAGCTAAATTAGAATTAGATAATGTAGCTCCGGGATCACATTATATTGAAGCTAAATATGATGGAAACTCCATTGTAACTGAAAGTTATAATTCAACTAAAATCACTGTAGATAAACTTGTTTCTGAAATTGATCTTAAAGTAGGAAAAATCAACATTGGTGAAACTGCTGTAATTACTGCAACTGTTACTTCTGGAGCAACTGGTAATGTAACCTTTGTAATAAATGGTAAAATACATTCTGTCGCTATTGTTGATGGAAAAGCAGTATTAAATGTAACTGATTTACCTGCTGGAACTTGTTATGTATTTGCACAATATGATGGTGATGAATATTATAATACCTCTAATACTATGGCTTCATTTACTGTGAGCAAATTACCTTCTAAATCTGCTTTAAAAGTAAATGCATCTAATATTAATGTTGGTGAGGATGAAGAAATCACTATTTCTTTACCAGAGGATGCAAATGGTGTTGCTGGGGTTATTTTAGATGGTAAAAATTATTATGTTACTATAAAAAACGGAATAGGTACTTTAAAAGTATCTGGATTAACTGCAGGAAGTTATAATGTAAATGTTAAGTATGATGGTGATGATAAGTATTTAGCTAGTGAAGGTAATGCTAAGTTTAGTGTTTCTAAGGTTGCTTCTTCTACTAGTGTGACTGTTAGTGATATTATTGTTGGTGATGATGCTGTTATTAGTATTGCTGTTCCAGAGATAAGTTCTGGTGTTGTAAGTGTAACTATTGGTGATGCTGTTTATAATGTGGCTATTGTTGATGGTAAAGGAACTTTAATTGTATCTAATTTGATTGCTGGAACTTATGATGTTGTTGTTAAATTTGCTGGTGATAATAAGTACTTAGCTAGTGAAAACACCGCTAAACTTACAGTATCTAAAGTATCTGATTATAATGTGGCTGTTGGTATTGAGGATATTATTGAGGGTGAGAATGCTACTGTGACTGTGGTTGTTCCTGATGATGGTGGTGGTGAAGTTATAATTACTATTGATGGTAAGGAGTATAAAGGTAGTGTTGATAAGGGTGTTGCTAAAGTTATTATTCCTGATTTAAAAGAAGGAACATATAAAGTTGTCACATTCTACACTGGGGACAATAAATATGATTCTATGATTGTTAATGGAACTATAACTGTTAATAAAAATACTGGAACTACTTTAACAATGGAAGAGCTTGTAAAATATGTTGGTGGATCACAAAGACTTTCAGCTAAATTAGTTGACGCATATGGAAATCCAATAGCAAACGCAACAATATACTTCACAGTAAACGGAATAACCTATGCAAGAATCACTGATATTAATGGTACAGCATCTATGGCTATTAATTTAGTAGCTGGAACATACAATGCATCTGCTGTGTTTAATGGAACTGCTGCACAAGATAAAGCAACAGCTAATACAAATGTTATTGTTAAATCCACTATTGTAGGAAAAGACACTACATTATACTTCCGTAACGGAACCAAATATGAAGCAAAATTCCTCGATACAAATGGAAAAGCATTAACAAACACCAATGTAACATTCAACATTAACGGTGTATTCTACCAACGTATGACAGATAGTAATGGAGTAGCAAGACTAAATATTAATTTATTGCCTGATACTTATATTATAACTGCATACAACCCAGTTAATAAAGAACAAACTTCTAACAAAGTAACTGTTTTACCAGTATTGACTGCAAATGATTTATCCATGAAATATGGTGATGGTAGTCAATTTAATGCAACTCTTGTAGATAAACAAGGAAATGCATTATCTGGTGCAAACATTACATTTAATATTAATGGGGTCTTCTATCAAAGAACAACTGATGCAAATGGTGTAGCTCACTTGAACATTAAGTTAATGCCAGGTAAATACATCATTACTGCAACATATGAAGAAGCTTTTGCATCAAATAATATTGTAATTGCTTAAGAAGTTAAAACATAACTTCTTAATCTTTTTTTCTTTTTTTATAATTCTTAAAACATAATTATTAAATAGTATACACTCCAAAAATATCAATGTATATTAAATAATTTTTTAAGCTATCTGCTTAACTTTTTATTTCTACTAAACTTTAGAATATACAATTTTGAGGTGTTTAAATGAAAACAACTGTTAGTGTAATTAAAGCTGATATTGGAAGTGTGTCTGGACATTGTGTAGCACACCCTGATTTAATGGATATTTGTGATGAAGTTTTATCTGAAGCTGTAGACACATCTATCTTAACTGATTATTACATCTCCCGTTGTGGAGATGACATTGATTTGATTATGACTCATAGAAATGGGGAAGAAAATGAAGAAGTTCACAAAACTGCTTATGATGCTTTCATGAAAGCAACCGAAAGAGCACGTGAATTAAAATTATATGGTGCAGGTCAAGATTTATTATCTGACACTTTCTCAGGAAATATTAAAGGTATGGGTCCAGGTGTTGCTGAAATGGAATTTAAAGAAAGGCCAAGTGACCCTGTTTTAGTATACTGCTGTGACAAAACTGAACCTGGTGCATTTAACTTACCTATTTTCAAAATGTTTGCAGATCCATTTAATACTGCAGGACTCGTTATTGACCCAAGTTTACATGATGGATTCAAATTTGAAGTATTTGATGTAATTGAACACAGGAAAGTTATCTTAAACTGTCCTGAAGAAATGTATGATTTACTTGCATTAATTGGTTCTACTGGAAGATATGTAATTAAAAGAGTATGGAAGAAAAATGGAGAAATTGCAGCAGCAATCAGTACTGAAAGATTAAACTTAATGGCTGGAGAATATGTTGGTAAAGATGACCCTGCAGCTATTGTAAGAGCACAATCTGGTTTCCCAGCTAATGGTGAATGTGTAGAACCATTTGCATTCCCTCATATGGTAAGTGGATGGATGAGAGGTTCTCACAATGGTCCTATGATGCCTGTATCTGAACAAGATGCAAATCCAATTAGATTTGATGGACCACCTAGAGTAATTGGTTTAGGTTTCCAAGTATCTGATGCTCAATTAATTGGTCCTGTTGACTTATTTGATGATCCTGCATTTGATCCTACTAGAGAAGAATCTGCAAGAATTGCATCTTACATCAGAAGACATGGTCCATTTGAACCTCATAGGTTACCTGCTGAAGAAATGGAATATACTTCATTACCTGGTGTAATGTCCAAACTCGAAGACAGATTTGAGGATATGGAATAAATTTAAGAGATTTTAATTAATCTCTATTTTTTAACTTTTTTGGAAAATTTGATTAACTGTTTTTAAGTGATGGTTTATTAAGTGGTATTTAAATTAAACCATGAATCATTCTAAGTGCATCTAATAATCCATGACTGTATTCAATACATCCAAATGCTGTACGCATATCTTTCTTTTTTTCAAGATAATATTTTGAATCATTCATGTAATCTACAGCCCTATCATAAACTTCTTTTTCTTTTCCTTCAAAATTTATATCAGCTACCTGTTTTAAATTACGTTCTAATTTTTTTATATCTATACTAATTTTTTCTGCACTTTCTAAATCATTCATTTAAGTTGCCTCCACACATGGTGTATTCTTTGTCCTACTGTAATGTATGATAATATTACTAAAATTATTATTGTATATGTAAAGTAGAGAGGAGTGGTTAAATAACCTATAATTGCTCCAATCATTAGAATTATCATACGAACAGCTCTTTCAGCTATTCCAATTTTGCATTCTACTCCTTGTGATTCTGCTCTAGCTCTCACATAACTAACTGTAATTGCAGAATGTATTGCAAGAGCTCCAATGAACCAGTTACAGTATCCTCCAAATATTATTCCAATATATATTATAGCATCTGCAAATCTGTCCATTGTTGAGTCAAGAAATGCTCCAAATTTGGAAGTTCTATTGTGGTATCTTGCTACTGCTCCATCAACAACATCTAAAAATCCACTAAATAAAATAGCTAATGTTCCAATTATTAATAAATGTTTTGAAAAACCATAGGCTGCAATTATTGCAATAAATGGTGAAATTATTGTCACGATATTTGGATTTATATTTAAATGTTTGGCTAATGGATTTAATATTTTTGTTAAAAAAGGGCGTAGACTTTCAAGCATAATTTATATATAAAGATTTTACTCATATATAATTATTTATAAATTTTTAGGGTAATTTAATGAAAATATTTAAAGCTAATCAAAATAAAATAGATAAAAATATCATTGATGAGGTTATAGAAATTTTGGCAAATGGTGGGGTAGTATTATATCCTACAGATACAGTTTATGGATTAGGGGCTAATATTTTTGATAGGAAAGCTGTTAAAAAAGTTTATAATATTAAAAAAAGAAGTTATTTAAAGCCTATTTCTTTATTAGTATCTTCAAAAGAGGCAGTTTCATTGGTTTCTAAAGTTTCTATTAATCAGCTTAATTTTATAGATAAATATTTACCTGGACCTTATACATTTATTTTAAAAAAATCTAAGATTGTTCCAAGATATCTTACAAGTGGTTCTACAAATGTAGGGGTCAGAGTTCCTAAAAGCGAAATTGCATGTGATTTGGCAAAATTATTTCCTATAACTACTACCAGCGCTAATATTTCAAATAAAAATACATTAGATACTCCTGAAGAAATTTTAAATCAATTAAATTGTGAAATTGATGCTGTAATTGATGTAGGTTCTTTAAACTCTAAAAAACCTTCAACAATAATTGATTTAACTAATGATGAACCTATTTTTCTTAGAAGATAAACTTAAAAATATATATCTTGTATAACTAAATAGTATTATGAAAGTTTTAGCTAATTTTGAAGATAATCATAAAATCCCAACTAATTCAATTATTGATGATTTATTAGGTGGTGGGGTAGAAAAAGGAACTATTACTCAGATATTTGGCCCTCCTAGTTCTGGTAAGAGTAATATAGCTTTAGTTTTAGCAGTTAATGTAGCTAAAACTGGTAAAAAAGTTGTTTATATTGATACTGAAGGTGGAATATCTATTGATAGAATCAAACAAATATCTGGGGATGATTTTCATAAAGTAGTTAATAATATCATTGTTTTTGAACCAACTTCTTTTTTAGAACAAAATGAAAATCTCAGAACAATCGAGCTTTGGATTAGGAAACATCATGAAGAAGTGGATTTATGTGTTCTGGATTCTGCAGTTGCTCTGTACAGGGTTGATGACATGAAATCTTCAAGACTTAATAAGGAATTAGGTAAACAAATGGGAATTTTAGCTAAAATAGCTCGTAATTATGATGTTGCTGTTGTATTAACAAATCAAATTTACAGTTCTTTTGATGATGATAATAAAGATAGTGTAAAAGCAGTTGGTGGAACTATTTTACAGTATTGGAGTAAAATTATAATTCAACTAGAAAGAAATGGCGATTTTAATAAAAGAATAGCTACTTTAAAAAGACATAGAAGTATCGGTGAAGGTAAGCAAGTTACTTTTAAAATATCCTCTAATGGGATTATTTAAACATTAATTTTATAAATAACTTAAAATAAATAATTATTTTGGAATTTTATTTTTATGTGATTCTTATGAAAGATAATTTAAGCAGTGATGAGGGAACTGATATAAAACATCCTAAAAAAAAGTATGAAAAGGTTGTAAGAGTTCCTCCTGAAGGATATGATTCTTCAAATGATTTTTTTGAAGATGTGTTTATGGATAAAGAAATGATTTGGATGGGTCAAAACACAAATCATTTGCATGGGGATGTTATAGCGGATGCTATGGCTAGTTGTGCTAAAGACAAAGAATATTGTAAATATCCTCCTCCAGAAGGATTCTCAGAACTTAAACAATTGATTTTAGATGATTTAGGTTTTGAAAATTTAGATGTTTTATTAACTGCTGGAGCTACTGAATCATTATATCTTTGTATGCAATCATTGTTAGGACCTGAGGATAATGTAATTTTGTCTGATCCAGGATATTTGATTATTGGAAACTTTGCAAATAGGTTTGCAGGGGAAGTTAGGTATGTTCCAATTTATAATGAAGAGTGTGGTTATAAGTTAACTCCTGATCTTCTTCGTGAGAATATGGATGAAAATACTAAAATGGTAATTTTAATTGATCCATTAAATCCATTAGGTTCTGGTTATAGTGAAGAAGAAATAAAAGAATTTGCTGAAATAGCTATTGAAAATGATATTTATCTTTTAGATGATATAACTTACAAAGATTTTGCAAGAGATCATTATTTGGCAGCAAATTATGCTCCTGAACATACATTAACCATATATAGTTTTTCTAAAATATTTGGAATGGCAGGTATTAGAATTGGAGCTGTAATTTCAACTCCAGACATTGTGGATGTCTTAAAGAATGCTGTTGTTAATGATTTGGGAGTTAATATACTTGCTCAACACGGTGCAATAGCTGGTTTAAAATCAAAAGATGAATGGGAAAATGAAATAAAAGAAATTACTTCACATAATCAGAAATTAATTAAAGAAGTTGTTGATAAAATTGATGGAGTATTTTTACCAGTTTATCCATCTGATGCTAATATGATGGCTATTGATTTATCTGGTGCAAATATTAATCCTAAAGATATGTCAAATTACTTACTTAAAAGAAAAATATTCACCAGGGAAGGGGAATATACTAGTAATTTATTTGGGGATAAATATTTACGTATAAGTTTTTCTATCCCTACTGAACAAATAGAAGTATTTTGTGAAGAATTCCCTAAAGCTGTTGAAGCATTAAGGAAGTAATTATGAGTTTTGATATTGTAGATGATGATTTTAGATTTAAATATCATCATCCTTTACCTAATTTTTACAGATTTTCAAATCCTATTAATCCTAAACACACTATAAAAAAGGATATTTTAGATGATTTAACAAGTTTAGCTATTGAAAATGATTGTGTAGGCACTAGTTATTCTAAATTAAGTGATGATTTTAAAAAAGAATGGAATATTGACTTTAATAATGTTATTATTTTTAAATATGAGATATCTTCTGAAATTTTAGAAATGGAGCCATCAAAATTAAAATGTAAACTCACTGATGATGAATTTCAAAAAATTGGTCGCAGAGTATATTCTTTTGCTGATTTTTTAAGACAAAAAGGGTTTCAAGCTGATTTTATTAATCCTTTGGATGATGAGATTAGTTTAAGGGCAATAGCTACTCAATCAAATGATGCGGTTATTACAAGAAGTAATATGTGTCTTTTTAAAGAAGGATTGAACTTAGGGTTTTTCATGGTTCATACTTCAATTGAGAATTTGCCGGTTAAACAGCAAAATGATATGTTGTGGGTTAAAGAATTTTGCAAAACTTGTGGTAAATGTATTAGAAAATGTCCTTATAATGCTTTTGATGATTCGGAATTGGTTTTAAAGAAAGTTTGTACAGCTCATAGGGAAGGATGTAGTCAATGTATGTTGGTATGTCCATTTTATAAAAAAGGTTATATTAATATAAAAGAAAAATATGATAAAAGAAGTAGGTGAGTATATGGGTGATAAAATAGCTTTAGTTTCATGTAGTGGTTTAAGTCCATTAGGTTTGGTTGTAAGAGCTGCTACTGTAGAATTAGCATTAGATAATGATAATATTGTTGCAGCATGCATAACCGAATATTCTGCACAGCCTAATCAATGTAATCCTATTTTGGAAGATGCAAAAATCGTGTCTATTACTGGATGTATGGATGATTGTGTTTCAACTATTTTAAAGCAAAAAAATGTTGATGTGTTAAAAAATATTGATGCAGAATCAATTGTTAAAGAACATGATTTAAATCCTAATGATTCAGTAAGATTGGATGATGATGGTGAAAAAGCCGTTGTGGCTTTGAAAAATTATATTTTAAAAGAATTAGAGATTATTTAATCTGATAAATAATAATATTCTCCTTTTTCTTTTTGTTCACGATCAAGATAACTGTCTAATTTATTAACTCTTGGTCTTTTTGTTTCTTTATCTCTTCTAAATGTAATATTTAGGTTTCCTAAAAATTCATTCATTGAGCTTCTTAAATCTGTTGGTTTTGAGGCATGACCTTCTAAACCTGGAGTACCATTGAATACCATAGCTCTATCTGAGATATAATCGATAAATACAATATCGTGGTCTACGATAAGTGATGCTGCATTTCTACTTTCTACCATTTTTCTTATAACTCTTGCAGCTATTAGTCTTTGTTCTACATCTAAAAATGCTGTAGGTTCATCAAAAAGATAAATTTCAGCATCTTTTGAAAGTGTTGCAGCTATTGCAAGTCTTTGAAGTTCTCCTCCACTTAATTTTTTAACTTCTTTTTCAAGCATGTCTCCTAAATTAAATGGTTCCATAATTTCACTTTTAAATATATTGCTTCCAAAGCTTGGTGCATTCATATATAAAAAGTCACTAACACTGCCTTCAAAATCTGAAATTAGGTATTGTGGTTTGTAAGCTATTGTAACTTCGCTGTCCACTTCTCCAGATGTTGGGTCTTCTACTCCTGCTAACATTTTAGCAAAAGTTGTTTTTCCAATACCATTTGAACCAAATGCAGTTACAATTTCATCATGAAATATTTCTCCTGCGTCTGCAGTTAATTTAAATCCACCATAATCTTTATCTAAATCTGAATAGCTGGATAATGATTCACCTTCGTCTTCTGGAGTTGGAGGTCTAATTGTAAATTCAATAGGATTTCTTCTGATTCTTACATTTTCTTCAGCTAAAAATCCATTGATGTAAGCATTAATTCCTAGTCTAACACCTTTTCTACCAGATACAACACCGTATCCTCCAGGTTCACCAAATAAAACATGGATATTGTCGGATAATGCGTCTAAAGTAGCTAAATCGTGTTCAATAACTAGAACACTTTTTCCATCCTGAGCAAGTGATCGGATTACTTTAACTGCATTTAATCTTTGAGATACATCTAACCATGATGTTGGTTCATCAAAGTAATAGAAATCTCCTTCTCTTAAAACAGTTGCAGCTATAGCTACTCTTTGAAGTTCTCCTCCACTTAAATTTTTCATTTCACGATCTAAAACATTGTGAAGATCTAGTTCATCACAAACATAATCTAATTTTCCTCTTTCATCAACATTAGTGAGTAAATCACTAACTTTACCTTTCACAACCTTTGGAAGTTGGTCAACCATTTGAGGTTTTAAAATAGCTTTAATTTCTCCATTAGCTAGTTTTGTGAAGTAATTTTGAAGTGCTGAACCTTTATAATGTTCAATTACTTTTTCCCAATTTTTTTGAGGGTTTTCATAGTCTCCTAAGTTAGGAATTAATGTTCCAGATAAAATATTCATTATTGTTGATTTACCAATTCCGTTAGGGCCAAGTAAACCTAATACACTACCTTCAGTTAAACTAGGAAGTCCGAATAGTTCAAATTGATTTTGTCCGAATCTGTGAATTGGTTCCCCTATTGCTTCCGGCAAATTAATAATTGAAATAGCATCAAATGGACATCTGTTTGTACAAATACCACACCCTTCACATAATTCTTCAGAGATTAATGGTTTATTAGTATTCTCATCTATGATGATTGTGTCTTCATCCATTCTAACTCCTGGGCAGTAATCAATACAAACGAAATTACATTTCTTAGGTTGACATTTATCTTTGTCTAAAATAGAAATACGACTCATTTATATCTCCTTAATTATAATAATCAAAATAAAAATTAATAGTATTTTTATATAAGTTTTTTTTCATTTTTAAAAGATTTGGTTAATTGGGGTTTTCATCTGGAATCTAAAATTATTTAAATGGACATATAGAAAAATGTGTATATGAAACAGGTTATGGTTGTAAGAAGAGATTTAAAAATGGGGAAAGGAAAAATAGCTGCACAGTGTTGTCATGGTTCTATAGGTTCCTATAAAAGAACAAATTCTAGTTTAATTAAAAAATGGGAATTGAATGGTTATGCTAAAGTTGTTTGCAAAGTTGATTCATTAGATGATTTATTGAAGCTTAAAAAAGAGGCTGATGAAAACAATGTTTCTAATTATTTGGTAGTTGATGCTGGAAGGACTCAGTTACCTACATCAACCACTACAGTTTTAGGCATTGGGCCTGATGAGGATGAAATAATTGATAAAATCACTGGGGATTTAAAACTTTTATGAGTTTTATTCATTTTAATGATAGCTATTTTTAATTAAATCTATAGAAATTTAGGTTGTAGATATTATTATTGAACAGGTTGTTAAAATTGGAGGAAGTTTATTTCCAGAACATGCAATATCACTAGCTGACAAATTGAAAGGTACGAATTCAATGATTATTTTGGGAGGTGGAGAATTTGCTAACTTAATAAGGAAATATGATTTAGATTATCACTTTTCTGATGAAATCAGCCATAATACTGCTATTGAGTGTATGGGTATTTTATCTAAATTAGTAAATGATAAAGTTAAGTCTACTAAATTAGCTTATACTCTTGAAGAAGCTAAGGAAATTGTAAATAGTGGTTTCACTCCTATTTTTATTGTTTCTGATTTTTTAAGAAATGAAGATCCTTTTGAATGTTCTTGGGAAGTAACTTCTGATTCAATTGCCGCTTATGTTGCACATTCTTTAAATGCAAACCTTTTAATAGTAACAAATGTAAATGGTATATATACCCGAGAACCTAATGAAGAAGGTTCTGAATTTATTAATGTTATTGATGCAAAAAAACTACTGACTTTTGATGAAACATCAATTGACTTAATGTTACCTTCTCTTTTACTTGAATTCGGGTCTAATTGTTTTGTTGTAAATGGAAAGTATCCTGAAAGGGTGTTATCTCTTATTGATGATAATATAGATAATTATAATTTCGATTACACACAAATAATAGGTGATTAGATGAAAGAAGTAGAATGTATTTCATGTAAACAAGAAATTCCATTAACTGGACCTTTCGTTGAATTTGAATGTCCTGTTTGTGGAGCAAAAATTGCAAGATGTGAAAAATGCCGTACTTTCGGTCATGCTTATAAATGTGAATGTGGTTTTGAAGGACCATAAATTTTTATTAATGGGGGAATGTTGATGGGTGAAGTTGTAGCAACTTTAAAAATCATGCCAGAAAGTCCTGATGTAGATTTAGAAGCTTTAAAAGCAGCTGTTCAAGCAGCTATGCCTGCTGATGCAGAATTCCATAAAATTGAAGAAGAACCAATTGCATTTGGTTTAGTTGCATTAAACCTTATTTTCATAATTGAAGATGGTGAAGGTGGAACAGAATCTACTGAAGAAGCTATGGCAAAATTAGCTGATGTAGCTAGTGTAGAAATTACTGATACTAGAAGATTAATGTAAATCTTCTTTTTAATTACTTTTTTTTAAAAACTATTGTTGTGCATCACAACATTTATATGCTATTTTTTTAATAAGATTAAATAATGGATGTAGTTAATGCATTATTAATTATTTAACTGAAGGTGTTTTTTTAATGTATACAACAGATGATGTTATTAAGATGTGTCCGCATATGATTTGTCATATAATTAGTTTGCATTCTTTTCATGATATTTTCATCAATCATTATCTTAAAGAACTTGAAATTAATAAAAATCAATATTATATGTTAATGCATATTTTTTATAATCAAAGTTCAACTCAGTCAGATATTGCAACAGCTTGTTTAATGGATAGGTCTGGTGTGTCAAGAGCATTTAGTGAACTTGAAAAAAATGGAATTTTAACTAGGGAATATACTGAAGAAAATAAAAGGGCATATAAGATAGATATAACTGATAAAGGAAAGGAATTAGCTAAATTTTTACATGATAAAGAAATTGAATGGGAAAATGAAATTGCAAGTGAAATAAATATGTCTAGAAAAGAATTACTTGCAACTTTAGAAAAATTAGCTTTAAAATCCTTGAATTTTGATAGGGAAAATATTGATAATTTTAAATATTAATCAAAATTATTTGGTGGAGTATAATATGTAAGATTAAACTCATAACCATTTTTATCTTTTTTTATAAAAATTTTAATTTTAGTTATATTATTTTAAACGATATAAATATAATTATTTGACTTAAACAAATTATAAATAAGTTTAAATCAATTAATAGCTATGTTAGAATTAGTATTTGCTTGTTTTATAGGAATATTTGTGGGAACGTTAACTGGGATGATTCCAGGTATTCATGTTAATACTGCTGGGGCAATTCTTTTTGCATCATCTACTTTCCTTTTAGGATTTTTATCTCCAGAATTTTTATGTGTATTGATGGTTTCAATGTCTATAGCTCATGCATTAATGGAATTTGTACCTTCAATGCTTTTAGGAGTTCCACAGGAAGGAACTGCAACATCTATTCTTCCAGGTCATAGGATGGTTCTGCAGGGAAGATCAAAAGAAGTTATAAGAATAGTGGCTGTTGGTGGGTTTGGAGCTATTTTAATTACTATTTTGATGATGCCAATTTTTACATTAACTTTGCCGTTTTTACATAATTTTACAAAGCCATATACTTGGATTATTTTACTTGTAGCTTCAATTTATTTGACTTATATGCTTACAAATTCAAAAAAAGATTTTTTATGGTCTTTGTTTTTATTTTTAATTTCAGGAATTCTTGGTTGGACAATTTTCCAAACACCAGTTTCATCAGGAGTTTCTTTGATGTGTATTTTTTCAGGTCTTTTTGGAATAAGTACTATTTTATTTAGTTTAAATGATAATTCAACAATTCCTCATCAAAATAAGTTTTATGATTTAAATTTGAATTTTAATAAATTTAAAAGTATTTTTGCAGGAGGAATTACTGGTGCTATTTTGGGATTTTTACCTGGATTTGGTCCTGCTCAAGGAACTATAATTGCTCAGGCAGCTAGTGGTACAAGTGATAATGATGATGACGATACAGTTAATTTTTTATTGGCTACTTCAGGATTAAATATTTCAGATTGTCTTTTTTCTTTAATGGCAATTTATATAATTGGAAATCCTAGAAGTGGGATTGCAGTTTATATGTCTTATTTGATTTCAGATATGAATATAAATCATTTGATAATCTTTATTTTCGCATCATTAATTGCAGTTTCAATATCGTTAGTATTATGTTTAAAATTAGGTGATTCATTTGCTAATATTATGGATGGTGTTGATTATCGTAAATTATCAATATTTGTGATTATTTTACAAATTGGAATTTTATATGTTTTTATTTTTTATTATAAAGCTCCAATTTTCTACATGTCTTTAGCTTTAATCACATCAACTGCTCTTGGAATGTTACCTCATTATATTGGTGTAGGTAAATCTCACTTAATGGGCGTTTTAATTGTTCCAGCTATTGTAATTTATATGAAAATGTTTATTTAGATTATTAATATATTGTCAGCTATTTTTTCAGCTTTTTTGATAATTTCTTCGAGATCTGTTTGAGGATAGCTGTCAATTACACAAAAATCACATTTTTCAATATTTAAATCTTCAAATGCTTTGTTGTATATTTCATAGTTACCAATTATTTCATTAATTTCAAGGTTAAATTTTAAATTATCAATAGCTTCAGAATATATGTCATTAAATATTACTTTTTCAAATCCGTATTTAAGTAAATAAATTCCAATTGATCCGTTTCCACACATTCCATCAATCGCCACTCCTTTTTTCACATTATTGTTTTCAAGATAATTGTGAAGTTTAATTAATTTTTCTTCAGTAGTTGGAGCTACTTCTATATGATGGAGGTGCTGATTTTTGTTTATGATTATTTTTTCAAGGTTTCCATCATCATTTTTAATAAGTGTTCTCATAACATCTGCTCGTTTATCACAACCAGACAATAGCTCGAAATTTTGTATTGAACTATTTTTATTTATCATTCCATTTATTTTATTTGGATTTCCTTTTAAAACACATTTAACTTCGTTTACTTCATTTACTAATCTGTCTGCAACTTTTTTATTGAAATTCTGGTGAATTAAAACTAATGAATCTTTTCCAACAAACTGTTCAACTTCATGGGAATAATAAAAACTTGGTAATGGTATTGGGCTATGTCTTCTTAAGGTTGCATCTTGAGGAATTATTTCTTCTTCAATCATTATCTTTAAAATATGTGTCATTACAATATCTAAAGGTCTTTTTCCGCATTCACACTTTTTATAGTTTGAATCTATCATGTCAAGATCTATTACTTGGTTTATTGGACTAAATTTTTTTATTGTAATGTCTTCACATTTTTTACAAGGTTTTAAATTTAGTGTTCGTTTAGCTAAATTTTCTTTTGTTATAATGCAATTATTTCCACATGTGCACTTTTGGTTCATATTTTTGTATATTGATTTTTGTAGGTAATTATTATTTGGAAAGTAATAAAAATTATATTAATTAGTATTACTAACTTCTAAAATAGATTAAAAATAGTTTTAGGTTATAAATATGAATAATAATGTTAGTGATAAGCAATTTAAGCATGTAGAAAACAATTTGGAGATTGTGCCTCAATATAATGTTTTTAAACAAAATTATTCTTCTGAGGAAAAATTTCTTTTAAGTGAACTTCGTGAAAATTTAGTGGATTTAGCTATATCCTCTGATGAATCTTTTCAAGTAAATGAAGAGAAGTTATTAAATGATATTAAGAACTTTTTATTTACAAGATTAGTATCTAACTCTCAAAATAATAATGTCTCTAATGAATATTTAGATAACTTAGCAAGAAAACTATTTCAGGATCTTGTAGGTTATGGTGAAATTGACCCTTTAATCCGTGATGATAATCTGGAAGAAATAATGATAATTGGTATAAATAAACCAGTTTTTGTTTATCATAGAGAATATGGGATGATGAAAACCAATATTGTTTTTAAAGATGCAAATGAATTGATGAAGTTAATTGACACAATAGCTAGGCAGATAAATCGTAGAATTGATCAAGAATCTCCAATTTTAGATGGTCGTTTGTTGGATGGTTCAAGAGTCAATGCAACAATACCTCCTATTTCTGCTGATGGTCCATCGATGACTATACGTAAATTTAAAAAAGATCCTTTAACTATAATTGATTTAATAAATTCAAAAACTGTTTCTGTAGAACTTGCAGCATTTTTTTGGTTATGTTTTGATGGACTTGGTGTAAGGTCAGCTAATGCAATAATTTCTGGAGGGACAAGTTCAGGTAAAACTACAACTTTAAATGCTTTATCTTCATTTATAAATCCTAAAGAAAGAATAATTACAATTGAAGATACATTGGAGCTTCAAATACCTCATGAACATGTTATTAGAATGGAAACAAGACCTCCAAATGTTGAAAATAAAGGAGAATTAACAATGAATGATTTAGTTAAAAATTCTCTAAGACAAAGACCTGATAGGATAATTGTTGGTGAAGTTAGGGGTAGTGAAGCTATTACTCTTTTTACAGCTTTAAATACGGGACATTCTGGATTTGGAACACTTCATTCAAATGATGCTAGAGAAACAATAACTAGATTAACTAATGCGCCTATGTCTGTCCCAAATATTATGATTTCAGCTATTGATTTTATAATTATGCAAAATAGAATTTATAAACCGAATGGTGTATCTTTTAGAAGGATTAGTGAAGTAGCTGAAGTTTCAGGGATTGAAGAAGGAGTAGTTCAATTAAATAAAATATTTGAATGGGATCCTCAAAGTGATACTATCAAAAATGTGGGTATAACAAGTAAAACTTTAACAGAAATAGCTAATGTCAGTGGAAATTCATTGAATAATCTGTATGATGAAATTAAAAATAGGGAAATTGTTTTACAGCATATGGTTAATCAAAATATTCGCTCAATTAAAGATGTCGGGGCAGTGTTGGAGATGTATTATTTAGATCCTCAAAAGGTTTTAAATAGAATCCTTTTAACTAGGTGATGTTCATGTTCACGGATTTTTTTATAATTGTGGCAGATATATTCTTAAATATTTTAAATTTTTTTAAGAATTTTAATTTTGAAAATATTACATTTTATAAACGAAATAAATCAAAAAAAGCAGTTGATCCTAAATTATTTATTAAATTAAATTTTCAAGAAGTTAAAAAAGAAAATAATTCTGAAAATAAATTATTTAATAAATTGAGAAAAATATTTTTGAGATATTTCTTAAATAAAAGATTAATTTTTGTTGAAGTTTCCATATTTTTCGTTTTGTTTATAGCTGTGGGTTTTGAAATTTCGGGAATTTATCTGACATTAATTGTCATGTTATATATTTTCATGTTGTATTTTCCAAAAATTCAAGAAAAACATACTTATGATGATTTAAATTTTGAATTACCCTATGGTTTGAGACACATGTCAACAGAGCTAAAAGCAGGAAAAGGTTTACATGATACATTATTAACAATATCAAATGCAAATTATGGTTCTCTTTCTAAAGAATTTAAAAGAGTTTTAAAAGAAATTAAATATGGTAAATCGAGTGAAGATGCATTAATGGAAATGTCAAATAGGGTTTCATCTGAAGGTCTTTCTAGAGTGGTCCATCAAATTGTAGGGACTTTAAGAGTTGGTGGAAATTTAGCTAATAGTTTAAATGTAATAGCTGATGATCTTTCTTTTGACATGCAAATTAAATTAAAAGAATATTCTCAAAAATTAAATGGTTTTATATTGATTTATACTTTTGTAGCTATTTTAGCACCAGTTATTATTTTGATTATGTTAATGGCTGCATCAACAGTTGTTGGAGATATAATATCTGGAGACATGGTATTAATTATGTATATGTTCTTTTTCCCACTAATTGTAATGTTTATGGGGTTATTTATTAAAAGAATGGAACCAAAAATTTAAAAGATGTTTTAGAGGGAAACATCTTTTTTTGTAAAGTAGATATATGAGATTATAAGTCCAATTGCAAATGTAATTAATATTATAGCTAGTGATGTTGTGAGATTACATGAATAATTGAATATTTCATTTGAACTTATTATGTATGGACTACACCATGGGATATATGGGGAGTATTGAGTTGAATATATGAATAAATTTATAATGCTGAAAACTGCACCACTAATCATTGAAAAAACCATATTTGGCATAATTAATGAAATAAATATTAATGGGGAGAAACTTAAACAAAGTAAAAATCCTGAAATTAACATTTCTTTGTAACTATTTAATCCAGCAGTTAAACTAATATCTTGAACCCCACCAAAATATGCACAAAATATGGTCCCTATAAATGTGATTGTAATAATTAAAAATCCCCATATGAAAAACACCAAATATTTTCCAGTTAATATTTTTGTTTTTGGTGTAGGGGCAGTTAATATAGTTTTTAAAGTATGTTCAATATATTCTCTACTAAATAGATAAGATATCATGATTGTAAATAATAATATATAAAATAGTACACAAGCATAAATAGCACAATAATCTAATATTCCTTGAAAACTTGCATATTCTCCAGTTAATAAACCGATATATAGCAATGTAGGTATGCTAAGCGCTCCTAGAATAGTTAATAAGAATATTTTTGTATGTTTTAGTTTTAAAAATTCTGTTTGAATAAATGTTATCATTGTAATCATTTCCATTAAAAAGATGTTTTAGAGGGAAACATCTTTTTTTGTAAAGTAGATATATGAGATTGTAAGTCCAATTGCAAATGTAATTAATATTATAGCTAGTGATGTTGTATATGAACAACTGAAATTAGCTATTTCGTTTGATCCAATTAAATATGAACTACTCCATGGGAAATATGGTGCATGACTGGTTGAACTAATCATGAGATTTCCAATACTAAATGCAGCTCCTACAACCATTGCAGCAACCATATTTGGAACAACTAATGATAAGAACACAAATGGGGAAAAACTTAAAAATAATAATATATTTGTAATAAACATATCTTTACAAGCACCAATAGCTCCAGTTAATGTTATAGAACTAGCTCCTCCAAGGTATCCAAATAAACATGTTGATAAAAATGTGACTGTTACTAAAATCATTATCCATATGAAAAACATTAAATATTTTCCAAGTATAAATTTTCCGCGGGATAATGGAATAGTAATCATTGTTTTAAGGGTATGTTCTGAATATTCTCTTCCGAAGATATATGAGACTACAATGGCAAATAAAATGATGTTGAACATACTTCCTGTAAATTGGTTACATGCCTTAATCATACTTTCAAGACTATCACTAGTTCCACTAATTAGGCTTAGATAAAGTAAAAATGGGAATGTAAGTGCTCCTAGAATAGTTAATAAGAATATTTTTGAGTGTTTTAATTTTAAGAATTCACTTTGAATAAAATTTATCATAATAACCACCTATGAGAAACGTATTTCATCACCAATAAGTCTTGTAAAGAATTCTTCTAAACTTTCTTCACATAAAATTAGTTTTGATACTTTAATTCCAGATTTAACAAATATTTCATTAATTTCATCTCTTAGATTTAAATGATTAATTAAACGAAGTAACAATTCATTTTCAGGAGTTTTTTTAATTATAAAATCCATGTTTTCTTTAAAACCAGATTTTTTGAGAATTTCTGAAGCTTCTCGGATATTTGAAACTTCAAAATCCACGTATTTATTTAATTTATTTTCTAATTCTTCTTTAGATAATTCTTCGATAAGATTTCCATGATCCATTACTCCAATAATGTCTGCTATGTGTTCAATTTCACTTAATATATGGCTTGAAATAAGGATTGTAATTCCATAATCATGAGCTAGTGTTTTTAAAAGTTCTCTTATTTCTTTAATTCCAACAGGATCCAGGCCATTTATTGGTTCATCTAAAATTAATAAATCAGGGTTATGCATTATAGCTGCAGCTATTCCTAATCTTTGTTTCATCCCTAATGAGAAATCTTTAAATTTTTTATATTTTGCATCATATAAGCAAACAAGATTTAGAGCTTCATCTATTGTTTTTTTGTTGTAATTTCCTCTTAGTTTGGAAATTATTTTTAAATTTTCGTAAGCATTGAGGTTTTCATAAAATCCTGGTGTTTCAATTATTGAGCCAATTTTGGAATAAGTTTTTTGGGGATGTTTTAAATAGGGTTCACCAAAAAGATTAATTTTTCCAGATGTTGGTTTGCTTAGGTTTAATAGCATACACATTGTTGTTGTTTTTCCTGCTCCATTTCTACCTAATAAGCCATATATTTTTCCTTTTTCAATGTTCATATTGATAGAATTGACAGCAACATCTTTTCCGAATTTTTTTGTTAGATTTTCTGTTTCTATTGCATATTCAATCATGTTATTACCTTTTTTTTAATAACATGTGGGCCCAACATGTTATTGCTTATTATAAATGTAATATATATTTTACATTACTGTCAAGTAGAGTGTATTATTTTTGGCAATTATTTATTTAAAAATATTTAATTTTTTAAAAAACAAAAATGTAATATATACATTACATATGTAAAGATTAGTTTACATACTATATAAAGATTTCTTATAAAAAAGTTGATAAATATTTTAATTTTGATTAATTTTTAAAAAATAAGAATGTTGGGAAGTAATTTCCCATTATATTAAATTATTAATTCCTTTAGAAGCAAGTAAACCTACAAATGCTCCTTCAGGATCCATTACAATATTTCCTTTAGAATATTGATCTAATGCAGCGTTAACCATACTTGCTTTTTTAATAGGGTCACTTGCAGCATGACCTGCAGCTTTAACAATATCCATTACTGCAGCTCCTCTAGTTTGACCACCATTGTATTGTTCTTCTCTTATTAAATCAATACCACTTGCATTCATTTGAGTACCATTAACATCTAAAGTTCCTGCACTACTTAAAATTGCGTCTAATGCTTCACTGTTAACAGCTACAACTGCATTAATACTTTCACTAGTGTTGTATTCTACAATTTCTTTTGCAAGTTGCATGGATTTTTTAGTGTCATTGTCCCAGAAAGAATCGTGAAGTAATAATTTTTCCCCAGCACCTTGTTCTTGAGCTATTTGGGGCTCAGAGGCATTAGGGTGAGTCATTCCATGAGGGTATATTTCAGTATAATTAACAAGTTCACCATCTTTCAATGTTACAATAAATGCCATATCACAAGCACCCATTCCTGGTCTTGGTTCACTTTCATCTATTGCACATACAAGTATATTCTTTGTTCCTTGGGATAATTCATTGTCGTGAGGTAAGAACAATGTACCAGCAATTACTGAAATGAGTCCAATTAGAATAACAAGTAAAATGACGATAATCAGTTTTTTTCTTCTTCTCATATTACGCCTACTTAGAATTTTTTATTAATTTTATAATTTATGTATTTCTTTTATTATACTTAATCTTTATTCTAAGTTGTTATTTTAGAAGAAGTTATTAAAGATTATTTTGTTTAAAATAAGAACTTTTATAAAAATTTAAAATTAGGATGATTTTTATTTTTTATTTTTACAACATCCAAAGAAGAAGTTGAACACTTTTTTAATGCTTTTTTTTGCTTTATTAGTTTCTTCTTTTGGAGGTTCACAACAACTTGGTCTTACACCCATAAAGATCATCTCCTATAATTTATATAAAAATAATTAGTTTTTGATAGGTGAAATTAAATATGATAATACATATTTAATTTCGTGAGAGTAGTTATATGCTTTTTTATTAAATTAGAGAAAGAGAGTATAAACTAATTTAATAACAATCGGAGTGTAGTAATATGGTTTTAAACCAACAACACATTAGTAATTTCAAATTAGATATTTTTAGGTATACCTAATTTTCATCACCAATTATAGTGTAGGTCATGATAGTATATAAATGTTTTGTTTTTTTAGGTTAACCTAAAATATAAAATATTTTGAATATTAATTATTTTTTAAAAAGAGATATTTGGTGTTTAAATAATGTTTGTCCTAGTTTAAACACCTTAATTGAGGAAAATAATATGGAGGTTGATATTAAATTAGGGAGTTACTAATTTTAATTTAATATCTACTTTTGGAGACCATATTCATTTTATTTGACTGATATAGGTAATTTTAAATTAAGTTCCTATTAAATTTAGGCATTCCTAATTTTCATCACCAATTATACTGTAGATTGTATTAGTATATAAATGTTTTCATTTTTTTAGGTGTGCCTAAAATTTATTTTTTTATTGTGATGTTTTTTTTTTTAAAAAGAGATATTTGGTGTTTAAAGTTTTTTTTTGAGCTATTTTTTTTTAAACACCTTTTTTCACATGGAGGTTTTTTTTGGCAGATTTTTTTTGTCCATGTGGGTATTTTTTTTATTATATTAAATTAGAAAATTGTGAAAATTAATTTAATATAATTTTAATTTTGGAGTTTGTCTTTTTTTTGACTAATAATGTGTTTTTTTTTAAGTAGTTGTAATTTAGGATCCTATGAAATTTAGGCTGACCTAACTTTACACCACTATGTATTAAGTTGGATGTTGTAGTATATAAATGTTTTCATTTTTTTAGGTGTGCCTAAAATTTATTTTTTTATTGTGATGTTTTTTTTTTAAAAAGAGATATTTGGTGTTTAAAGTTTTTTTTTGAGCTATTTTTTTTTAAACACCTTTTTTCACATGGAGGTTTTTTTTGGCAGATTTTTTTTGTCCATGTGGGTATTTTTTTTATTATATTAAATTAGAAAATTGTGAAAATTAATTTAATATAATTTTAATTTTGGAGTTTGTCTTTTTTTTGACTAATAATGTGTTTTTTAAGTAGTTGTAATTTAGGCTGACCTAACTTTACACCACTATGTATTAAGTTGATTGTTGTAGTATATAAATGTTTTCATTTTTTTAGGTTAACCTAAATTTTTCATACATAATTACATTATAATAATTAATGGATTATTATAACTATTGTTATGTTATTATATATAAATGTATTTTATTTTGGTCTACCTAAACATTTAAATAGAATTAAAACAAATCTAACTGTAGGTTTAGGTAAGCCTTATTTTTCGTACTTGTGTTTGAAAATAAATGATATATTTTTGAACTTAGATTTAGGTATACCTAAATTCAAAATTTTTATTTAATTAATACAAATAGGTTTTAAAAATCTATTTCTAACTAAAATGGGAGAATGGTTAATGAAAGAATGTATTGTAGGATTAGCAGGAAACCCGAATGTGGGTAAAACTACAGTATTCAATCAATTAACAGGTATGCATCAGCATGTAGGAAACTGGCCTGGTAAAACTGTTGAAAGAGCAGAAGGTCATTTTAATCATGAAGATACTCGTTTCGATGTTGTTGATTTACCTGGTAATTATGCATTAAGTGCTCATTCTATTGAAGAAATTGTTTCAAGAGATTTCATTGTAGATGATGATTCTGATGTTATAATTAATGTAGTTGACGCTGCTAATTTAGAACGTAATTTGTACTTGACTGTTCAAATGATGGAATTAGGTGCAAACTTAGTAATGGCTCTTAACATGAATGATTTTGCTAAGAAAAAAGATCATATTATTGATATTAAATTAATGTCTGAATTATTAGGTTTCCCTGTTGTCGAAATCAATGCTAAAAATAAAGGTGGTTTCGATGAGTTATTAAATACAGTTAAAAAAGTTTCTAATAAACATATTGATACTACTAAAAAATTAGTGTATGGTGATGAATTAAGAGAACATTTAGGAGATCTCCAACAATTAATTGAAAAAGATAGTAGTTTAACTGATGTTCCTTCAATGTGGACAGCAATAAAATTATTAGAGAAAGATGCTATTGTAATTGAAAAAGTTCAGCAATCTAAAAACTCTTCTCAAATATTAAGAGAAACTGATAAAGTAGCAGCACACTTAGCAGATGTTTATAATGAAGGTGCTGAAGAAGTAATTGCTAATGCAAGGTATGCATTTATTGATGGACTTATGAATGAAGCAGTGAAAAAACCTGCTGTAGAAAAACCAACAGTATCTGATAAAATTGATAAATATTTGACTAACAGAATTTTAGGAATTCCTATATTTTTAGTCATTATGTATATTATGTTCCAACTTACGTTTACAATTGGTGCTCCTTTCCAAGACATGATTGATGAAGGTTTTGGATTATTAGGTGAAGCAATTGGTGGTCTTTTAGGCGACTCTGTATTATCTTCATTTATTTGTGATGGTATTATTGGAGGAGTAGGTGGAGTATTAACCTTTTTACCAATTATTATCATCATGTTCTTATTCATAAGTATTTTAGAAGACAGTGGTTACTTAGCTAGAGCTGCTTTTGTTATGGATAGGGTTATGCATAAATTAGTTGGTCTTCATGGTAAATCTTTCATTCCTATGATTTTAGGATTTGGATGTGGTGTACCAGCTATTATGGCTACTAGGACAATGGAAAATGAATCTGATCGTTTACTTTCCATGATGCTTGTTCCATTCATGTCATGTACTGCAAGATTGCCAGTATATGCATTATTAATTTCAGCATTTTTCGCTGCAAATGAAGGTCAAGTATTATTCTCAATTTATATATTAGGTATTGTTGTTGCACTTGTTGTTGCAGCTATCCTTAAAAGAACTATGTTTAAAGGAATGTCTTCCCCATTTGTTATGGAACTTCCAACTTATAAAGTTCCATCTTTAAAAGGTGTATTATTACATACTTGGGATAAAACTAAAGGATTCCTTAGAAAAGCAGGAACTATTATTCTTGCAGCATCCATCATTGTATGGGTTTTAAGTAGTGTACCATTTGGTGTTGAATACGGATCTCAAGAAAGTGCAATTGGTCAAATTGGTACTGCAATAGCACCAATATTTGCTCCTCTTGGATTTGGAGAATGGCAACCGGCTGTAGCAATTTTATTCGGTTTAGTTGCTAAGGAGGTTGTTGTATCTACATTCAGTTCACTGTTCGGTGTAGAAGAGGAGGGTGCAGGTATTGATGCAGCAGTTCATGAATTGTTTACTCCGCTTTCTGCATATGCATTTATGGCATTTGTATTGCTGTATGTTCCTTGTTTCGCAGCTATCGGTACAATCAAACAGGAAACTAATGGTTGGAAATGGCCGTTAACTATGTCTGTTATTACATTAGTAACAGGTTATGTTGTTGCACTTATAATCTATCAAGGTGGTTCTTTACTAGGTTTTGCTTAGGTGATTACTTTGCGTAGTAACAGTGGTATTAGGGGTATTAAAATCCCTAAAAATAAAAAAGTGGAAGGTAAATCTCCTTCCAAATAACCTTTTTTTATTATAATTTTTGGATTACCTAAATATTTATATACTATTTATTCTAAATTATTATTTAGACTTGTATTAGGTATAACTAAAAAACTTTATTTTAGGTAAGCCTAAATTTTTATAATATCTATGGAGTTGATAAAATGGTAAAATCTTTATTAGATGTAAATGCTGGTGATGAAGTAACTATCGTAAAATATAATGATGGTGGAAGCACAGATTTAAAAAGACATTTATTAGGTATGGGTTTCGTTAGAGGTTCAAAAATTAAAATCCAAAAAGTTGCACCTTTAGGAGATCCTATTGAATTTAAAATTAAAGGATATGATGTTTGCCTTCGTAAAGAAGAAGCTAAAAACATTATTGTAGAATAAATCCTTTTTTATTATTTTTTTGGTGATTTTTATGAAATGTAGAATGTGTGGATATGAATTTGACGAAAATAGTGTTCCTAACAGAGGTTGCTCTGGATGTGGGAAACATGGATGTCAATCAGTTCATTGCCCTAATTGTGGATTTGGTAACTCACCAGAATTAGACGAAGAATTCGATTTTATTATAAAACTTAAAGATAAAATTAAAAACAGGAAAAAAGCTACTCATTAATTTGTTTAGCTTTTATTATCTCTTCACAAGTATCTTTGACACTTATTTTTTCAGTATCAATATTAAAACCTGCTTCTTTTAAATTGTATAATATTTCTGTAGTTATAGGTGTTCTTAGATGAGCTTTTTTTAATAATTCTCTATTTGAAAATATTTTATTTTTATTTCCAGATTCAATTATTTCACCATTGTAAAGAATAAATATTTTATCAGCATATTCGCTAATCATATCTATGTCATGGGATGAAATAATTAAAGTTACTCCTTCTTTATTAAGTTGGTTCATAATGTCCAGTACTTTTTCAACACCATCTGGATCCAAACCTGCTGTAGGTTCATCTAAAATCATTATTTCAGGTTTCATAGCTATTATTCCAGCAATAGCTACTCTTTTTTGTTGACCTCCACTTAAATGGTGGGGTGTTTTATTTTCACAGTTTTCCATACCTACCATTTTTAAAGCTTCTTCAACTCGTTTTTCCACTTCTTCATAACTTAAACCTAAATTCATAGGTCCGAAAGCTACATCTTCTTTGACTGTTGGTGCAAATAGTTGGTCATTAGGATTTTGGAATACAATTCCTACTTTTTGTCTAACTTTAAGTAGCTCTTCTTTTTCAAAAGAGATAGGTTTACCTTCTATTTTAACACATCCGGAAGTAGGTTCACTTAAACCATTGAAGTGTGAGAAAAGTGTTGATTTGCCAGCACCATTAGGTCCGATAATAGCTACTTTTTCCCCTTTTTGAATTTCAATGTTAATATTTTTTAAAGCTTGAGTACCATCATGATATGTAAAGCTTAAATTTTCAGTTGATAATTGTATATTTGTCATGTTATTCACTGTCTAGTTAATTGAGAGTTTTAATCCTAAATATCCTAATTGATTTGAGTATTTGTATAAAATAACTTCAATAATAATCATAATAAGTATTAATAAAATCATGTAAATATAATCTGATTTTTCAAGGTGTCTTTTCTCATTAAATAAATGTGACATGTCAGAAAAACCACGACTAACCATGCTTTTATGAACTCTTTCGCCTTGTTCATATGATTTTAAAAACATCATAGCAATTGTATAACCAACTTGTCTTAATCTCCATTTGTAAGAAACTAAATTAGAGTGTATGTTGAAATTTCTGGATTTTTGAGCATTTTTGATAGTTGTTAATTCATCGATAAATACAAATAAAAATCTCACAGTAATACTTAGAATCATTGCTAGTTCTTTAGGCATTTTTAATTTTCTAAATGAAGCTACAATTTCTTGTAAAGGGCTTGTTGAGGATAGAATTATAATTGCAGTAAGTGATGTAATTAATCTGGCTAATAATAGTATTCCCCAATTTAAACCAGTGTCAGTTATTTGCATCCATGAATAAGTCCATAATATGTTTCCTGAGTGGATAAAAGGTTGGAATATTATTATAAATCCACCAAAAGGTAGTAATAATAGTAATCGTTTAATTATTTCTTTTTTAGGTATTTTTGATAAAAATAAAATAATTAATAAAAATAGTTCCATGATAATAGGAACAATTAATTTGTCTGAAAAAACTGTAAAAATAATTATTAAAACTGTAGATATTAATTTAACTCTTCCATCTAAGTTATGAATTACACTATCGCCAGATGCGATGTCATCTAACTTAAGAGTTTGAGTAATATCTACCAATTAATAATCTCCATTTTTAAATTTCTATAATAAAATATAGTATGAGAAGTTATAAATTTAACTTCTTTTTTTAAGAATTTTTCCAATAGCAAGTCCAACTGCTAGGCTTATTACTACACCAAGTATAAGAACTCCAATTTCTCCAATTGATCCTAATGGTTCAAAGGTATAATCTGGAAATGGAGAAGAATATATTCCGTTTAATCCGTCAACATTATAATCTTCAGATAATCCAGCATCTTCTGCAGATTTTTCAAGACCATCAGGGTTTCCAGAGGCAATAAATGGTGAAAGACAACTAATTATAATACATATGATAACTGCGACAAGTATTAAGTATCCATCTTTTTTACTGAGATGCATTTATTTTCCTCCTTGAACTTTTTGGTTCCACATAAGTAAATCTGGTCTAAATTTTTCTAAAGCCTTTATTATAATTACAGTTAGGATAGCTTCAATAATTCCTATAAATACGTGATATAATACCATTGAGTATATTCCTAAATCAAGAGGAAATGTTCCTGCGATTGCGAGTTCAACAGCAGCTGCGATAGCAGATACTACAGTTGCAAACCATGCAGCAAATCCCACAGCAGCATATTTTCCAATAATTTTTCTTAAACCTTTGAATGTGAATAGTCCTATACTTCCACCTATAATTCCCATATTTAATACATTAGCTCCTAAAGCAGTAAATCCTCCATCACCACATAGTAATGCTTGTATTAATAGTACTATTGTAAATATTAATATTGTTGCTTCTGGAGCACAGAATACTAGTGCTACTAAACATCCTCCAACCATGTGGCCACTGGTTCCAAATGGGATTGGTATGTTCATAGACATTATGGCAAATATTCCTGCTGCAAGTATTCCCATAAGGGGGATATGTTTGTCTTTAAGATTATTTCTTGCCCATCTTGTTGCAAAGTAAAGGGCTACAATTAATATAACATAATAAATTATGCATTGATTCCATGGAATAAATCCATCTGGTATGTGCATTTTATTTTCCTCCATAAATAAAGTAATACTTTTTTTAAAATAATTTATATATGTGTATTACTTATTTCTTTTTATCTCTTTTTATCTGTTAAAATATGATTTATTAAAGGATTATTTTATAAATAAGTATTTAATAAATTGTTATTCTTTGAGATACATGTTTATTATAGGAAAACATGTTATATAAATATTATTAAAGTAATACTTTTTTGTATTATTTTGAAAAATAGTAATAATTAGCATTTATTTGATTTTATAATAAATGCTAGATAGATAAATATGGCTATTATGAAGTATATTAATACCTGAATATCTAATATTCCTGTTTCAACACCTAATATTGAATATGTTAAAAGTAAGCTATATAGGCCAATATAAAAAAAATCTTTGGTCTTTTTCATTATTTTATATCCAATTCCTAAAATAAATCCAAGTCCGCACATTTCAATAGCTACTCCAATTTTACCAAAGTCAATTACCATTTGTCCAATTAATGTTGGTGTTACAGTAACTTCTGTTCTCCATGCTATTAATTTTCCAATTAACATCCGTGGTCCTAAGTCACTTCCAGGTATGGAACTAGCTATTAAATTTCCATGGGTTACTCCAAAGTTTCCTCCAATAAAATCTAAAAGATTTAAAACATTTAATGTGAAATCAGCTCTACTTTCCAAAGTATAAAATGGGTTGGTTGCTGAACTGATAGTATATTCTTCTATTGATCTAAAATAACCAATTCCTATGATTGCACATACACCAAACAAAGCACCAATTACAACTTCCCACACTGCTAGGATATTTCCATAGTAACCTATGATTATCATGATAAGTAAAACTGCAAGTAGTGGTGTTCTGTAACCTAAAGCTAATAAAAACATACAACTAATCCCAATCAAAATTAAGAATCTAAATCTTGCTTGTGAACGGGTAATTTTATGTTCTTGAAATTGTTTTAAATAAACACTGGCCAATATACAAACTCCTGGGATTATTAAAAACACGGGCATTGTAAATAATGGCTTTAATTGATATCTTAAAGATGTTTTAAGAATTGGAATTCCTCCAACTGAAGCCACACTTACAAAGAAGAATAATATACTTATTAAAACTAAACAGAATCCGATTGAATATAAATCTTTACTTTTAAATTGAATTATTGGTTTTTTAAATTCTTTATTTAAAAAATATTTAGGTAATAATGTAGATCCTATAAAAAATGCAATAAATGCAATAGCTAGTGTAATAGCTAAACTATTTGAAACAGAGTTTATGGATAATATTAAAAATGCACCAAACACTACAAGAACCATTAATGGATGAAACACATGTGAGTTTAATATTTTATTTTTCTTAATAAATCCTAAAAAGTTTTCACTAGGATAGAGTCCTTTAAAATAGCTATTTACCCATTCTTTTTCAAAAAAATTCAAAATGGAAAATATAATTGTAAATAAAAGGGATTCATGAAATAAATCTGAGATTTTATTTACAATTGAAGTTAATTTTGTATATATTAAGCTCATAAGTTACACATCTTAGAATGTTTTGATATTTGTAACATTATAGTTATTTTCAATAGTTTGTAAGTCTTCACCAGTACAATTATAAATTCTAATTGTTATTGGGCTAGTTGAACCATCAAAAGTTCCTAAAATTCCATTTGCAAGGTTTAGTTCTTCGCTGGTTGCTCTAGTTATTATTAATTGATTGTATAATCCTGTGTTTGATCCTTTTATGGAGATTCTTTTATCATGTGAGTAGAGACTATTACTTAATTCTTGGTAATCAAGAGTACTTAATTCATCTACAGATAATGTTGTGGTAATTTCATAATTTGTACTATTTTTAATTCCAGATATTAATTCATTTAATGAAGTGATATTTTTTGGATTAATAGTTACTTCTGTTAAGTTTTTATATTTGTTTCCATCACTTTCAAGAGATATGGAATCTATATAAATATCTGCATATGGAATATCTTTATATAATCCTGCCAAGTATTGGGTTCCATTTGAATTAATTAATACTTTTACATTGGATCCTTTATCATCATCAATCCATGATATGTTCCCATGCAATTCAACTTTTTCACCAGTTGTTGCATTGTATCCGCTGACACTAGTTTCAATTATGTTTCCTTCTCTATAAAGTTTTAAATAATTTTCCACGATTTTATTCATTGTTGATGAATCATAAGATGATGTTTTTGTATCATTTGAATCATCTGTTGTAATGTGGATAAATGCAAATGCAATTGCACATATTACTCCAAGGATGATAATATAATCCACAATTGTAAGTTTATTTAATATTCCTTTTTTCATAATTTCAAAACCATTTTTTTATTCATCGAAAATAGCACCTGTTGGGCAGATATCAACGCATTCTCCACAATCATTACATTTATCAACGTCAATTTCTACTTTAAATGCTTTTTTTATTATTGCTTCTTCTGGACATATGTCAATACAGTCTTCACAAACTCCACATTCTTCATTGTCAATTTTCAATGTATCAACCAACTTTTTTAATTATTTGTATAAAACCGTAATATTTATATATTTAATTAACTTAATATTAATATATCTTTTCTATAAGATTTTTTGCATGTTTTGTTTTAATTAATGTGTAAAACATAACATTTATATACTATTAGATACAATCTTATATTGTATGTAACTCATATGCAGGGGTGCCCGAGCGGCCAAAGGGGGAGGACTTAAGATCCTCTGGTATAGGCCTTCGAGGGTTCGAATCCCTTCCCCTGCACTATTCTTTAAAACTGTATTTTTCTCGATTTTGCCTTAGTGGCTCAGCCGGTAGAGCGCCACCTTGGTAAGGTGGAAGTCGGGGGTTCGAATCCCCCCTAAGGCTTCTTTAAAACTAATTTTTAATAAAAATAATTTAATTTTCTATAATTTCTACATTATTCATAGATTTAATGGAATTAAAATCATTATTTAAAAGGAATAAGACTATTTTTACACATTTTTCAATTCCATTTTCTTGTCTTTGGAATAATTCTTCACTATTATTTTGTCTTAAATCACTGTTAACATCACTGGTTGTTATAATGGTATATTTATTACTTACAATAGCTATTCCTCCTCTACCGATTCCAGCAGTAGTTCCAATAGCTATGTCGCAAGAAGTTATTTTTCTTACAGCTTCAGCCATGATTTTACTAACTTCTTTATCTTCTTTTTCTTCATAACATTTAATTCCTTTAATTAAAGTTGTAGGTTCTGGTGGGTTTTCAACTTGTAATACGGTTTTCACAGCTTCAATAGTGGGTATAAAAAGACTGCATGTTACACTAAGTTCATTGTAGTTGAAATCACCATATTTTTTAGGGTTATCTATATAATTTCTTCCAAAATTTCCAGTATATCCTTGAGCTATTGCATGAAGCTCCCTTCCTATTTTCCCATGTGTAAAACATTCGGCAGTAGCTATTTTAATCATATGAATCTTTTAATAATTTTAATGAAGTTTTGGTTATTTGTGTTGCAACTTCTTCTAAAGTATAGGGGGTAATTGGTTCTTCATCTCTTAACAACTTATTAGTTGTAACAATTAAATGATTTTTAGTTATACCTTGTTTTCTAAGTTCATCTACTGCGGGATTGTCTTCAAATTCTGAAATGTCTTTTACTTCTATTTTTTCATCACCGAATCCGAATATTCCTGCAGTGCTTATTGTTTTTGCACCTCTTTTATGAGCATGTTTTATAATGTTTGCTGCAGTTGGTATTGTATTTCCACCAGCTATTTGTATTACAACTACATCTCCTTTTATTAAATCTAAATTATTTTCATTTATATCTTCACAAACACTTATTACTTTTCTAAAATTTTCTTCATGTGTACAAAGTTTTTTTAAGAAGTCTGTTTTGTAATCTCCTATTTTTGCACCTTTCATTGTGAAAATAACGTCTCCACCATCTATTTTTTGTCCATCAAAAACTCCAATTTCTTTTGGACCTCCTCTGTGGACTTGTATTAAGTTAATTCCAACTCTCAATCCTAATCTTCCAAATCCAATTAAGTCAATTCTGCCTTTTGGGATTCTTGAATTTTCTATATCTTGTATCATTTTAATATCTCCATTATATCTTATATGTTTTCCAAGGTTTTATATTAATAACTTCACATTTTATATTAAGAGGTTCTAATATCTCCTTTAATTTATACAGCCCTGGAACTTCACTGTTATGATGGCCTAAATCAATTAGAGTAATATCTAAATTTTTAGCTAGAATGGCACTTTCTTGAGTTAAATCTCCAGATATTAATAACTCCAAATTTAATTCATGAGCTAATTTAATATAATTAGTGTTTTTAAGGCCAAATCCTGATATAATTCCAACTTTGTTGAGTTGTTTATTGTCATCAGGTTTATTTACAATTTTAATTTCCTCAAATTTATTTAAAACATCGTTTTTAAATTCTTTGAACTTTTTATTAGTTTTACAGATTCTACCTATATTTGTATTTCTGTCGAAAGGAGAAATAACTTTTAAATTTAAACTTTTAGCTAGTGCTTCATTAGCACCACCTGTGATAATATCCCAATTTGAATGTATGGTGTAAGTTGGAGTTTTTGGATTAAATAGTGGGGGGTGGTGTGTTAAAATTAATGTATCTGATTTATTTATATCAAATTCAGGATATAAATCCATAAATATCTCAATTGAGTTGATATTTTGATTTAAATCATATTCTTTTTTAAAACCTATTTCATCATTTTTTAAAGCTAATGTTTTAGGTATATTTTTATCTATAAATTCAATTATTTCTTTAAGCTTCATTTTAAATCATTTTTGATTCAATTTTATTTAATTGCATGTCTATTAATTCATCGCAACTAAATGGATTGATAGTAGATATTTTCATAGCTTTTACATTAACTAAATTTATGAATTTTTGTATATTTTTTTGTTTGAAAATAACTTCTTCAAAAAATCCCATTTCACATGCGCTGTAAAGAACCCCTTCTTTTTTTTGTGATTGGGTTAAAGCTTGTGTTAAAACACCAATAGTAAGAGTCATGGTTCCAGATGTTTTAGTATTCAATCCTTTAGTTTTTAAAATAGCTTTATTATCTGCATTTACTACTTTTAATCTTTCATGAATATTGTTTTTATTTTGAAGTAAATTATCATTATCTTCAGCTACTGGATCTTCTATTAAAAATACTTTAGAGTTAATCTCAGATGATTGTTCTACAGTTAATCCACCAAAACCAGTAGTATCTATAACCACATCACCACTGTGAATTAAGGTTAAATCTGTTGAAAAATCAATTGTATTTTTATAATTTCCACCGATATCTGTATTTAACAATTCTTTTAAGTGGGGATAAATATCTATTAATAAAATATTTTCATATTCTTCACTTAATTTTTTAACAATTCCTACTCCTGTAAAATAAGTTCCAACAACAACAATTTTAGTATTTTTGTCTAAATTTAAGTTATTGATATAATTTAAACAAGCATCAGATTTTTTATTGATTATTTCGTTAAATATATCTATTAACTTAGTTTCAGATTTGATGGTAAAAACTTCAGAGGTTATTCCAGTATCAACATTCATATTTTAGCCTTCTTTTTTAAATCCAACTTTTTGTAATGCTTCATTTGCTTCTTCATATACTGCATCTTCAAGGGATTTTTGGCTAACTGCATGAGATGGAGAAGTTCCACAAGTTAATATTCTCCCTTTATTATCTACAATAAGCAATAGTGACCCTGATCCTGGCAAACCTAAACGCCCTCTAGCTATTATTAAATCACAATCACATACATCTAGCGCCATCATAGCTTTGGCAAATGCTGGGCTACGATTACTATCTGCTTCATTAGTGTTTATTTGGAGTATTTTAGCAGTAGGCAAATTATATTCCTTTAAAACTTTATTTAAAACATCGACTTTAATTCCATTTTTATTTGGAATATAAATCTTTTTCGCATTTTTGATGTAATTTTGGATTTCAGTTACTTCTTCTAATGTATCTCCTAAACGACAATTATTTCTAGACTCTTCTAATGCTTTTTTAATCATTTTTTCAAAAGCCATAATATTGCCTCAGATTGTTTGTGGTGTTAAACCTAATTTTGTTATAACTGAAATTACATCATCATAGTTTCCGCAGGTTGGAGAACCTACACCTTTTACAGCTAATGGATAATTATCTGCAATTACAGTAGCTAAATTATTTGCTCCTGCATTTAATGAATATTCTACATTTTTAGGACCTATTGTTGGAGTAGGTACTGTAATTCTTATTTCAGGATACATTATACGTACTACAGATATGAATTTCAACTGTTCTTCTAAAGGTGAAGGAGGATGATTTGCCATAGGAGTATCTTTATATGGATTGAATCCCATTATTGGAATTTCACCTAATGTTTCAAATTTGTTTAAGTAATGTAAATGAGCTATTCTGTCTTCTAATGATTCTCCAAGACCGAGTAATAATCCTGATGAAAGTTCAATTCCTGCATCACTAACCATTTGGCAGGTTTCAATTCTATCTTCTAAAGTTTCTCCAGGTTTTACAAAGTTGAAAATATCTTCGTTAATTGTTTCTAAATTACAACAAACAGTATCAGCACCTAAATCTGCTAACTGATTAACTGATTCCTCAGTTAAATCACCACCTACATTTACTAAAATTTCAAGTGAAGTATTGTTTTTAACAATTTCAGTAGCATTTACTCCTTGTTTGCCTTTATATCCATATCCTCCAGAGCAACTTACTCTAGGAATTCCTGCTTCTTCAATGGATATTGCTGCTTTAAGTATTTCATCATCTGTTTTATAAAAGGAATCATAATAACCGTCAGTTGATGTTTTTGGTGCAAATCCACAATATTTACATCTTGGTTGAATTGTGCATTTATTTGTAATGTGGACTGTTGATGTTAATTTAATTAGTTTGGAATGTTTATTTCTAATATTAACAGCAGTTGAATATAGTTTTTTTAAATTTTCTTCATCAGTTACTTGTAATAATTGAAGAAATTCTTCATCACTTATTTTTTTGTTATTTTCAGCCTTTTTTAAAATTTCATCAATCAATTTTACACCCTCAGTTGAGCATATAATTTTGTAATAAAAATTTGTATAAAAATAGTGAACTTATTTTTTAATAGCTAATTTCACTTAATTATTAAAAAATAAGTTGGGGATGTTGATATAAAATCAACATTAACTTATTTTAAGTGTTTCACTTAGCTTCTTTTTTCTAAGTTTTCTAAAACGGTAGGTACGATTTCTGCTAATGGACCGAAGTTCATTGAGTCAGCAGTACCGAGTAATGCACCAGGGTTTAAAGCTTCATCCATTTTGTCAATACCTTCATCTTGCATTAAAGCAGTAACTTGGGTTAAAGCTTCGTTAGCCATCATTTGTGCAAATCCTGCAGGTGCACCTAAAATTTGAGTTACAGTATCTCTGTAAGCTAAGATACCTGCGTAAGTAATTGCAGTTACAGCGGAACACATATCACATACTGGACCTAATAAGTTTGCAGGTAATGTAAATGCGGATCCTCTTGCTTTTTCACCTAAATCTAATAATGTTTTGATAGATGCTTCATCAGCGTATCCTTCACCAATGTATGCTTGTCCTTTCATTTCAGGTACAGCACCTGGGTGGTAAGAAGCTACATTTACGTTTGCTCCACATTCGTCGAATATTTTTTTGAATTCAGTGGTAGGAATAGTACATGCGTGAGTAATGATTGCTCCGTCTTTGAGTTCACCAGCGAATTTTTCGATAATAGGTTTTTGCATTCCACCTTCTGGTAACCAGGTCATTACCCAGTCAGCGTCAGCTACAGCAGCAGCATCGTCGCTCATGGTTGTCATTCCTAAATCATTTGGATCTACAAAGTGGATAGCTGCTTTAGGTGGGTTAGGGAGGGATTCAGCTAACTCATTTACTTTTGCTCTAATGTCTACCATTACATCTTCAGGGTTTCCAGCTTTGTGAGCTGCGATAACATCTTTGCAGTCAAAGTCATCTACTACTGTGAAATCGTTGTCGAATACTGGGTCAGATACAACTACTTCATCTACTCCAGCGAGGTGTAATAATTCTGCACCCATTTCGATAGTAGAGTGAGTCATTGCGATTTTTTCTTTTCCAGTTTCTTCTGCAACTTCACAAGCTCTTGCAAAGTTGGTAATACCACTTGCAGCATGAGTTCTGTAACATCCTGCACCTAAAATTGCTACTTTCATTATTTTAGTCTCCTTTAAAACATATATATATTTTATTTTTTAAGTTTCTTAAAAAACATTTACTACATTGGTATTATTTAAAATGTGCCTTAATAATCTCCCTATTAATTATATAAAAGAACATCCTGTTTTTTAGTAAACGCTCATTAGTCCTAATTTTTAAATAATTTTGCTGAATTCAGCATTAGTAGTAACAATTATAATTTTAATTTTTAGCAATATATAAGCTTTTATATCTGTTTTTCAATGATTACATTTAAATGTAAACACGTACTTTTTATTAATATAATTTAATAATATTTTATTTGTTTTAAAGATTCAAAACAAAATTTATTTAATGGATATTAAGTAAATAATATTATTATATATAGATTTAGAGGTTGTAATCGAATGTATGATTTAATTAAAGAAGCTATTGTTGATGACAATGCAGCTATTGAATTATCTAAAATAGATAAAAATGTGGTTGAAGTTGTTGATGCAATTTCTGAGTTGTCTTTAGAAGACACTATGAAGTTAGGGATGAAGTTTAAAAGATTCCCATTAGGCTGTGATTTAACTGAGGCTGTAGTTGGAACTTGTGCATCTGATTTAGAGTTAATGGAATTGCTTGGAAATTGTAGATTGTCTGATATGTTAGGTTTGCCTATTCATATTTGTGCATATGCATTTGCAGACATTGCTGAAAAACATGGTATGCGTGGAATTGAAGTAATGCGTAAAGTATATGATAGTGTTGATGTTCCTCTTGATTTGGATCATTTTGGTGAAAATGGTCCTATGAGACTTCCTCCAAATATTGTTGGTTGTGGTGGTGAATGTTATAATAAAGGACCTGTTTATAAAGAATGTCCGAGAGATAGGATTCATGAAAGATTGATTGATAAGGAAAAAGCAGAAGCTTCAGATAAAGAGGAATGGGTGAAATTATCCTCTTCAGTGGCTATTAATTTAACTAGTGAACAAACTGGTGAAGGACATGCTGCACCTTACAAGGAAGCTGAGGATATAGCTAACTTAGCTAAGGAATATCAAAAAGGCCTTGAAGCAATTATGTTTATTGGAGATGGTTATGATGATCTTATTACAGGATTTGAAAAAGCTATTGGGATTGGAGCTGATGTTTTTGTATTAGAAGGGGGTCCTTATAATGCTGCTAAAAATCCAACTGAAGCATTTGCAAAAGCAGTAGCTGCATCTAGAATTTTATGTCCTGGTAAAGTAGTAGGTACAAATGGAGCATATGAACATGAGTGTAGGATAGGTCTTAGATCAGGATTAAATGTTATTATAACAGGTTTTCCAAAAAATCATCATGGATACATGTGTGGATATGAACCGGGAAATGCTAGGAGAGGTAAATTTGGTCTTCCAAGAATAATGCAAATAATGAAAGAGGAAGTTCATAATCCTAATGTTCAGGTTCCTGTTTTGAAAGAAGATTTAATACCACTTACAACTGCTATTAAAATAGCTGGAAGAGATTATATTTATCCAAGAAAAATTGGTGCATATACTGTAGGGGATGCTCATTGGGCTACGTTAATTAATTCAAAAATGTATAAAAATCTTACTTTAAAAAATGATTTGAATGATATTGTAAGTTCTGTTAATGGAAATAGTGTAGCATTGCTTGGTGGAAGATTCCTTTCTTGGGTAATAGCTAATGAATTGGATAAACATGTTGATGAAATAATCATATCTGATGCAGATCCATGGGTTCAACGTATGACTGTTGAAAATTTACAAGATGCATTAAATGCAACTGTAATCTCTGGTGATGGTGATGTAAACAGTGCTAAGCAAGCAGATAGCGCTATAATTTCTTCAACTGTACCTGGTATTAGTAATAAAATTTTAGATAAAGTTCCTAATGCATTTAATATAGTATAAACCTAAAGTTATAAATTAATTAAAAATAATAATGTAATAAGTGATTATGTTTATTACATTTTTTTTTAATTAATTAACTATATTAGGGTGAAAATTTGAATCATTCAAAGATTATTTTGGTAGCTTGTATTTCAGCATTTGTAGCTATTACTACTGCTGTGTTAGGTGTTGCAGGAACTATTATTGGTTCTGTATTATCATCAGTACTTTATAATGTACTTTCAGAAGCTTTACAAAAGCCAGTAGATAATGCAAAGCTTAAAGCTAATTTTGAGTGGGAAATAGCATATTCATTTCCATTAATTGTTATGGCTTTAATTCAGCTATTGTTAATTTTTGCTATGTTGTCTGAAATGGGTTTGTTACCATCAACATTTTTAAATGTGTATTTGTCTCTTCAAAATGTTGCAGATAATAATTTATATAGGGTTTTAGGATTTTCTCTTTTAGTTATGAGTGTTTATCCATTTGTACTAACACCTGATTTTATTAAAAAATCTCATGGTGGTTTAATTGCATTTATTGGATTAATATTTTTAGCTAAAGGATTTTGTGACTCTGGATTTTTAATATTATATTATATATTCCATTATTTTGACTTCCCAATTGCTTTAATAGCATTTATATTGTTGTCTGGAGTAATTTATAAAATATTAATCTCCGCTAATGGTGCTAAAAGTAAAATTAAAACAGCTTCAATGGCTCAAAATAGGGAAAATATTAAATTTAAACAGGTTCATCCAAGAAAAATGCATGTATCTTCAAGAAATAATCGTGAGGAGTATAATAGAAATAAACAAGTAAAACATAATGTTAGAAGAAATCAAATAAATAAATCTTCTGAGGACATTCACTTTGAAACTAATGAGTTTTTAGATGACTATAAAAAGTAGATTAATATGAGTAAAAAAAATAAAACATTAAAGGATATATTAGATTGTATCTTATATGAAAATCCATCTACTCAGGATGAAATAGCTGAGAAATTAGGAATAACTCGTCGTTATGTTACTCAGCTACTTCAACCTCTTGTGAAAGAAGGTACTGTTAAACGAGCATACATGATTGATTTAAAAGCATATGAAAAATTAGCAGAATCTTTTGGAGATTATGCTCCAGTAAATGATTCTGGTTATGTTTTAGTTAATGATATGTTATCTAATATGGCTCAGCATGTGCAGTCTCAATTGCAGGAGTCATTTGCAGCAGTTTATGAATATGATGAGGAAAAAGCAAATGCCGCTTTAGAAATGGATTATACAACTAATAATATGGTTGAAAAAGTAAGAACTTCTGTTGAAACAATTGTTAGTATTAATCAGCATTCTGAATTATCAAAATCTATGCTTTATAATGAGGTTGCTTATGATTTAGAACGTATTGGTGATTATTGTGGGCATATTGCAAAATTTGTAATTGAGGATGTTTATGAAGTTGATGAAGTTATTCTTAAAAATTTAAAGAAAATGAATAAAACTGCTCAAAAAATGATTAGATCAGCTATGCTTGCATTTTTAGAAGGTAAAACAAATCTTAAAGAAGATATTATGGATTTTGAAGAATCAATGCATATGCTTCAAAGTAAGTCTATTAATATAATTGCGACTCAAATGGCTGAAAATTCATTCGATGAAAAAGAACGTTCTAATTACTTTATGTACTTATTTAGGGTAGTTAAAGCCTTCGAAAGAATTGGGGATATTTCTATAGAAATTATTGATGTAGCTATTGAGTTTCATAAGAATATACCTAGATCTACCACTCCACGTACGTTTAGATAATCTTATTATTTTTTTTATTTTTCTATTTTTATTCACATTTTAGGAATTTTATTTCATAAAATATGTCTATCTATAGGAGCTAATTTTCACAAAATAGGAAATTTAATTCACAAAAAGCAACATTTATATAGTGGTTTGTTAAAACAGTTATGTGAGGAGAAAAATGAAAAAGAAAAATAAATATTTAATTGGTATTATCGCAATTATTGTTATAATTGCAGGTGCATTGATTGTTTCTGCAGATGCAGGATCATCAAAGGTTCAAGTTGCAGGATCAACTTCTGTTCAACCTGTTGCTGAAAAGTTAGTCGAAGTTTACAAACAATCCCATCCTGATGCTCAAATTAATGTGCAAGGTGGAGGATCTAGTGTAGGTATCAAAAGTGCTGAAGACGGATCTGCTGATATTGGTATGTGTTCCAAAGCTTTAGACAATAATAGTTCTTTACAACAATATGAATTAGGTAAAGATGGTATTGTAATAGCTGTTAATCCTCAAAACCAAGTTTCAGATTTATCTAATGAACAACTTCAAGGAATTTTCTCTGGTAATATTACTAACTGGAATCAAGTAGGTGGAAGTGATGGAGAAATAAACGTCATCACTCGTGAAGAAGGTTCAGGTACTTTAGATGCATTCGAAAGTATTGTTATGGGTGACAGTAAAATAAAAGATGATGCTGTTGTTCAAAGTTCTACTGAAGCAGTGAAACAATCAGTTTCCCAAGATCCAAACGCAATTGGTTTTGTATCTTACGCTCATATAAGTGATGATATTAAAGCAGTTAATGTTAATGGAGTTGCACCATCTGATGCTACTATTGCAGATGGTTCTTATGAACTTCAAAGACCATTTTTATTCTTAACCAACGGTGAACCTACTGGTGAAACCAAAAACTTCATCGATTGGGTATTAAGTGATGATGGTGGTAAAGTATTAACTGATGAAAAAATTATTAAATCTTCAAAATAGATTTACAGTGATTTGATGGAAACTAAAAATTTTAGTGAATTTTTAATTGAGAAAGGATTGTTTATAACAGCAATCTTTTCCATTCTTGTTATTTTTATAATATTGGCATTTATTGTTAGTGAAGCAATTCCTGCATTTCAAGATTATGGATTTTTCCAATTTTTAACTGGTAGTAATTGGGCACCTAATGAAGGTCAATTTGGTGTTTTCCCAATGATTGTTGGTTCAATTTTTGTAACGTTACTTTCATTGGTAATAGCAGTTCCTTTATCTTTATTATGTGCGATATTTATGGAAGAAATTGCTCCTGATAAAATAAAATTGATTTTAAAACCAGTTATCCAAACATTGTCTGGTATTCCTTCAGTTGTTTATGGGTTCTTTGGTTTAACAGTATTAGTGCCTATTGTACGTCAGAATTTTGGTGGTACTGGATTTAGTGTATTTACAGCTGCTTTAATTTTATCTGTTATGATATTGCCAACAATTATATCTGTGTCTCAAGATGCAATTAAAGCAGTTCCTAGCGAGTATAAAGAAGCAGCATTAGGTTTGGGATCTACTAATTGGCAAACAATTCGCCATATAATTGTTCCATCTGCATTACCTGGGATAATTACTGCAATTATTCTTGGTATCGGAAGGGCAATTGGTGAAACTTTAGCAGTGATTATGGTGGCAGGTAATGTTGCTCAAATTCCTGGATCAATATTTGCTCCAGTTAGAACACTTACAACAAATATTGCATTAGAAATGGGTTATGCTACTGGTTTACATTATAATGCATTGTTTGGTACTGCTGTTGTATTGTTTATTATAATTGCAGCTTTATTGTTAGTGGCAAATTATGTTCAAAATAAATATGGTATTGGTGCGGAGGGGATTGAATGAAGAGTTTTTGCTCTCCTAAAACTTCTCAGAAAATAATGAATGGTGTATTTGTATTATCTGGTATTGTTACATTATTTATATTGATTATTATATTGGGATATATTCTTATTAAAGGAATTCCAGTTATTAACTTTGAGTTTTTATTCTCAAGTCCAATTGATGCTGGAAGAGAAGGTGGAATATTCCCTATGATTATCTCAAGTATATATGTTGTATTTATTGCTGCAATAATAGCTACTCCATTAGGTGTTGGTGCAGCTATTTACATGTCTGAATATGCTTCAAATCAAAAACTTATTAAATTTATTAGATTTGGATCCGAAACATTAGCTTCAATTCCATCTATTGTATTTGGTTTATTTGGTTTAGCATTTTTTGTTGTGTTCTTAAAATTAGGCTGGTGTATATTATCTGGTGGATTAGTTTTAGCATTAATGGCTATTCCAACAATTTTCCAGGTTGCTGAGGTTACATTAACTTCAATTCCAAATTCTTACAAAGAAGGAAGTTATGGGTTAGGTGCTACAAAATGGCAGGTTATTTATTCAGTTATATTGCCTGCAGCTTTGCCGGGAATAATTACTGGAGTTATTTTAGCTATGACTAGGGCTATTTCAGAAGCAGCTGCAGTTATGTATGCTGTAGGATCAGCATTAACAGTTCCAATATCTATATTTGATCCTGGTAGGCCTTTACCACTCCATTTGTATGTATTGGCTACTGAAGGAGTTTCACTTCAAAACGCATATGGGACAGCTGCTGTATTGGTAATTATTGTATTAATATTAACTATTGTGACTAATTTAGTCGTTGATAGGTATCAAAAGAAAATTATGGGGAAATAAATAATGAAACTGGAAGTTAGAAATTTAAATACATTCTTTGAGGATACTCAAATTTTAAAAAATGTAAATATGGATGTTCCAAAGAATTCAGTTACTGCACTTATTGGACCGTCTGGATGCGGTAAATCTACATTTATCAGAACAATTAATCGTATGAATGATTTGATTCCTACATTTAGCCATGATGGAAATATCTTTTTAGATGGTGTAGATGTTTATGATGATTCTGTAGATGTTGTTGATTTAAGAAAAAAAGTAGGTATGGTTTTTCAAAAGCCGAATCCATTTCCAAAATCTATATTTGATAATGTTGCATATGGATTAAGAATTCATGGTGAAGAAGATGAAGATTATATTGCGCAAGTAGTTGAAAAAAGTTTAAAATCAGCAGCTATTTGGGATGAAGTTAAAGATAAATTAGACAAGTCTGCTATGGGTTTATCTGGAGGTCAACAACAAAGATTGTGTATTGCCCGTACAATCGCAGTTAGTCCGGAAGTAATATTGATGGATGAACCTTGTTCTGCATTAGATCCAATTTCCACATTAAAAATTGAGAATTTAATTCATGAACTTAAGGAAAAATACACTATTGTCATGGTTACACATAATATGCAACAAGCTACGAGAGTATCTAAATATACTTCTTTCTTCTTAAATGGAGAAATAATTGAAAGTGGATTAACTGATCAAATATTTGTAAATCCAAAAGAAGAAAAAACAGAAGAATATATTACTGGAAGATTTGGTTAAGGTGATTTTAATGGAAAATAATGAGTATCCTACTTATGTATTTGAAGAAAGAATGGAATCAATCAAAAAGAATCTTAGAAACTATTGTAATGAAACATTAAATTTACATAGAAAAGCAACTTCTTTGTTGACTAATTTTGATGAAGAAATAGTGGTAGATGTTGTTGAAAAATCTAAAGAATTAGATATTTCGGGACATGAAATTGAAAGAAGTTGTATTAGATTCATAGCAATGGAACAACCATTAGCTTCTGATTTAATGTATATTGAATCATCTATTAGGGTCATATCTCATGTAAAAAGAATAGCTTATTTATGTAAAAACATTGCAGAATCTGCAGCTACTATTGAAGGAATTGAAATCCCAGATAAAATAATTGGGGATTTAGAGTATATGGCAGATTATGTTCAAATCATGTTAACTAGAGGTTTTGGATCTTTTTGTAATCAGGATATTAATGTTGCAAGAGAATTAGCTGTTGATGATGATAAAGTAGATGATTTGTTTGATGTTATTTTATCACAAACTACTGAAATATTAACTGGAAAAACAGAATACGCATTGGAAATTGTTAATATTATATTTATTGCAAGATACTTAGAAAGAATTGCTGATAGGGTAGTTAATATTGGAGAAAGAGTCATATTTATTAATACTCATAAAAGACCTCATATTGAAGAATTAAAAAAAGAAGAATAATTATTTAATTATTCTCTCCTATTTTTTATTTTTTGTCATATAGTTTAGTGGTGGCATGTCTGTCTGCCCAACATTGTACACAAACACCAATTGGTAATCCTGCAGTATGTGTGTGTGCTTTTAATATTTTCACATCTAATGTTGTTGTTTTACCACCTAATCCCATAGGACCAATTCCTGAGTTATTGATTTCTTCAAGAATTTCTAATTCTAATTTAGCTATTTCTGGATCAGGGTTTCTTTTACCTACTTCTCCAAGAAGTGCTTTTTTACCTAATTTTAAACATAAATCTGAAGTTCCTCCAATTCCAACTCCAATTACAGTTGGTGGGCAGGGTTTTCCTTTAGCTTTTAAAACAGATTCGACAACAAAATCTTTTATACCTTGGATTCCTTCTGCAGGTAATGCCATTTTCATAGCATTGTTGTTTTCAGAGCCAAATCCTTTAGGTAAAATAGTTATTTCTATGTAGTCCTCATTTGTTAATTCAATATCTATTGGAGGGATGTAGTCTCCTACATTAATATTAGTATTTTCTCTTGTTAACGGATCAACGATATTTGGTCTAATTGGAATTTCTTTTGTAGCTTTTTTAATTCCTTCTTCGATACCTTCTCTAAGGTTTTCAACTTCAACATTTCCTAATTTAACAAAAACTACGGGCAAACCTGTATCTTGACACATTGGAATTTGTTTTTCTTCAGCAAGTTTAATATTTTTTAAAATAGCTTCAATATTTAATCTTGCAAGTTCATTATCTTCAACTTTAAGAGCATCTTCAAGTGCTTTTTTTACATCGTTTCCTAAAATGATAACTGCTTTTTTGTAAAGTTCATAAACAGCATCTTTTATCATATCTTGTGTAATCAAAATAAAAACCTTTTTAATATTTTTTTATAAAAAAGAAAAGTTATTTATAATTTTGTATTTTAAGGTTTAATAAATTTTTTTAAAAAATTGTCTTCTAGTGATAAAATTTATTTTTCTATAAAATTTTTTTATATTATTGAGTCTGTAAAATTTTATAGGCTTATTTGATTTTGAATTTTTTTACAGACGAAATTTCGTTTTGATAAAATTTCA